>JAJTBM010000576.1 GCA_021286885.1 Rhodocyclales bacterium | reverse complement strand
CAGGGGCTGCATCGTCGCTGAATTCATCCGCAGCTTGTGGTTTGTTGGCCGCAGAAACGATTTTTGCATGCTCTGATGCACCAACAGATTGTTCGTCGCTATTGGCCAAACGCAGATCTTTAGTCGGTCCTGAAGAACTCCTCGGAGCCTTTCCTCACGCGGCCTGCGCGCGGTTGAGACCTTGCCGAATCCTCCAGTTTCCAGTGCAATCGCATTCACTTTCTGGAAGATTTGGAGCGCAGGTTTGCGATGACCACCCCGGACTTTTTCCGCGCCCGGCTGGACGCGATGATCGACCTGCGTCACCCGCTCGCGGTATTGGCAACCCGCATGCCGTGGGCCGAGATCGAATCGGCGCTGGCGCCGTGCTTTGCCCGCAAGGATCGCCAAGGGCGTCCGATCGAAGGCCTGGACCTGTTCGGCCCGACCTTGCAGGTGGCGGGCGCAGGCACCAGCGCAGCAGGGCGCCCGCGCCTGCCGATCCGCTTGATGGTCGGGCTGCTGTATTTGAAGCACGCGTTCGGCGAGAGCGACGAGAGCGTGGTGCAAAGATGGGCCGAGAACCCGTACTGGCAGTTCTTTTGCGGCGGTGAGTATTTCGAGACCCGGCTGCCTTGCGACCCGAGCGGATTGACGCGCTTCCGTCGTGCGCTGGGGGATGCGGGGGTGGAAGAGCTTCTGGCCAAGACCATCGAGGCGGCGGTGTCGATGAAGGCCATCGCCCCGAAGGACCTGGAGCGGGTCATCGTCGATTCCACGGTGCAGGAGAAGGCCATCGCCTTTCCCACCGACAGCCGGCTGCTCGATGTGGCCCGGCGCAAGCTGGTGCTGATCGCCAAGCGGGCCGGCGTGGTGCTGCGCCAGACCTTCGAGAAGGAAGGCCGCAGCCTCAAGCGGCGCGCCGGTGGCTACGCCCACGCCAGACAGTACCGGCGCCTGCACCGGGTGCTCAAGCGTCAGCGCACGATCCTGGGCCGGGTCATGCGTGACCTGGAGCGCCGCCTGCCGGCGCTGGCCGACGGCATGAAGGCGATCGTCACCCTGTGGCTCGAACGGGCCCGGCGCATTCACACCCAGCGGCCCAAGGACAAGAACAAGCTCTACGCCCTGCACGCGCCGGAAGTCGAGTGCATCGGCAAGGGCAAGGCGCGCCAGCCCTATGAATTCGGGGTCAAGGTGGGCATTGCCACCACCGAGAAAGGCAACCTGATCGTCGGCGCCCGGGCCTTTCCCGGCAACCCCTACGACGGCCACACCCTCGCCGAGCAGATCGAGCAGGCGACGATCCTGATGCAGGACGTCAAAGGTGCCCCGAAGCCCCACACCGCCATCGTCGATCTGGGCTATCGGGGGGTTGAAGTGCCGGGAGTCGAGATCATTCACCGCGGCCGGATCAAGAGTCTGAGCGCCCAGGCCCGCCGTCTGCTCAAACGCCGTCAGGCGGTGGAACCGGTGATCGGACACCTGAAGGACGACTGTGGGCTACGGCGGAACTGGCTGAAAGGATCGGAAGGGGATGTGCTGCACCCGGTGCTGTGTGCCGCCGGGTACAACCTGCGCTGGTTGATGCGGGCGGTGGCCCGTCTGGGGCTGAAGGCCCTTTTTGCGCTCTGGCTTCTGGTTCGGGTGCGTGGGCGACTGGTCAGCGACGAGGGGTCATGGCCACCGGGCAGGCGGCAGAAGGCGGCGAATTGAATATTTCAGGGCCGACTAGGTAGGCGGCGATGCGGGCCTGAA
>JAJTBM010000575.1 GCA_021286885.1 Rhodocyclales bacterium | reverse complement strand
TGCCCCGCTCCATCGAAGGCTATTACCAGGAAACAGGCCGGGCCGGGCGCGACGGCCAGCCCGCCGAAGCCTGGATGGCCTACAGCATTGCCGATCTGGTGCAGCAGCGCCGCTTTATCGAGCAATCGGAGGCGGGGGACGACATCAAGCGCATCGCCACCGCCAAGCTGGATGCGCTGCTGGGCCTATGCGAAACCACCGGCTGCCGGCGTCAGCGCCTGCTGGCCTACTTCGACGAAGACTCGGGCCCCTGCGGCAATTGCGATACCTGCCTGCACCCGCCCCAGACGGTGGACGCGACCGAATCGGCCCGCAAGGCGCTGTCCTGCGTGTTCCGCACCGGCAGCCGGTTTGGCGCCGGGCATATCGTGGATGTGCTGCTGGGCAAGGCCACCGACAAGGTGAAGGAATGGCAGCATGATCAGGTGAGCACCTTTGGCATCGGCACCGACATGGACGACAAGGGCTGGCGCACCCTGATCCGCCAGCTGGTGGCCCACGGCGCCCTGGCGGTGGACCACGAGCGCTACGGCGCCCTCATCCTCACCGAGGCGGCCCGCCCCCTGCTGCGCGGGGAAAGCCGCTTCACCATGCGCCTGGACGTGGCCCGCCCGAAAAAACGCACCCGGGGCGAAACCACAGTGCGCAGCGCCGATTGGCCCTCGCCCCACACCGCCGAAGGGCGCCTGCTGGATGCCCTGCGCCAGTGGCGCAGCAGCAAGGCCAAGGAACGCAACGTGCCCACTTATGTGATCTTCCACGATGCAACCCTACGCGATATCGCCCGCCAGCGCCCCACCAACCTGGGCGATCTGGCCACCATTTCGGGGGTGGGCGACCGCAAGCTGAACGCCTACGGGGACGAGATTCTGGCCCTGCTGGAGGAAAATGCTTGAAGGCCTGAAGGCTTGAACGTGGCCCCAGGCTCAAGCCCGCCGGGGCCTGAACTGGCGGGTGTCCTGGTAATAGGCCGGGTCGGCGCTTTCGGCCACCACACCAGGAATCCCCAGCACCGGCAGTGGTTTCAGGCTGCGGGGGCCCAGGTCCATGCCCTGCCGGGCGAGCCAATCGGCCAGCCAGACATCCGCCTCGGCCTGCTGGGCGGCCAGGGGCTGGGCGAGCCAGGCCTCATCCACAGGCCGATACACGGCCTTCGCACACAGCCCGAAAAAGGGCGCCCGCAACGCATCCCACAAGGCATGGCCAAAGACCAGAAAGCGGGTGCTGGCGAGCAACTCGGCGCGGGCATCCCAGAACACTTCGCGCCAGGCGTGCCGGGCCAGCCCCTCCAGCAGCGCCGGACGGGTGGAGATGACCAGCAAACCGCATTCGTCCCATTGGGTGATTCCGTCCCGCACCCGCCCCCGGCCCGGGCTACCACCCTGCTCGGCCATGGCGCTCAGGTGGAGCGCGTTGCAGCGGGTCTTGCTGTGGGGCCAGACACACCAGGCCAGGGCGTTGAAGAAGTCGTGCCAGTCGTCGGGCCGGGTGGGCACTTCGCCAGTCTGGTGAATATGGCGCTCATAGCCGGAGTTATCGGGCGGAGGTAGGACAAAGCAGATGGGGGCGCCACTGCCGCTACACGCATCGGGCGCATGCTGCTGCAAAAGCGCATTGAGCACCTCGGCGGTGGGCAAATCTGTGCGCAGATCACCCAAGAGCGGCGCTATGGACGAATACAGCGGAGAATTCAGGCAAGGTAAGAATGACACCGTCTATACGCAATGACAAAAAGATTTAAATCCAAACCTTTGAGGT
>JAJTBM010000574.1 GCA_021286885.1 Rhodocyclales bacterium | reverse complement strand
CCAGGGCGGCGCCCGTATCTTCGGCCAGCTGCACCCAGCTCATCCCGAAAAACAGGCTCATGCCCCCCGCCATACCAGCCAAAAGCAGCAAGGTACCCCCGGTAAAGCCCAGGTACTGATAGGTATTGCTCCCCAACTCCATCCCGAGGATGCCTCCCGGCGCCAGGGGCAGCGGAGTCTGCATGGTATGAAAGCGCATCGCCTCAAGGCCTGCGCTACTTACCAGCACCATCACAAACCCGAGCAGGCTGACCAGCAGCGAACGCTGATCCACACGCTGCTCCAGTTGCTGGCGCCGGAATGCCAGCAGCAGGCTGAAGCCGATGAAGGCCACCCACCACCAAGCAGACAAGCCAAACAGGGAGAACATCAGATCCGCCACCCAGGCGCCCAGGCGCCCGCCGGGGTTATGCACCCGCTCCATCAGGAGGGCGTGGGACCAACCCGGGTCATCCCGGTGGTAGCCGAACAGGACCAGGGCCACATAGCAAGCTACAACGCCCAGCAGGAGCCAACGGGCCTCCTGCAAGAGTGCAGCAATTTTTTCGGGAAGCGGTTCGGGGCGGGTGGAAGGACGACTAGGCATGAATCAGGCGGTACGTGAAAAACAAAAAGCGCGGCAACGCACCGCGCTTTTGATTATAAACCAGCACCCTGCGCCACCCCGGGAGGTAACTGTACAAATATGCAAGCAAAGGATGCCAGCAAAAAAGGTTACAGGTCGTAAATCTGCTCGCGCAGGATCACGCCAGACTCGGTTTCTTCGATCAGGCCACGCACGCCCAGATCTTTCATGACCCGGCTGACCATCTCGCGGGAGGCACCGATCATCTTGGCGATGTCTTGCTTGGAGACTTTCTTACGAACCACCTTGAGGCCATCGATCTCTTCGGACATTTCGAGCAGCAGGCGCGCCACCCGGCCATACACGTCCATCAGGGCGAGGCTTTCGATTTTGCGGTCGGCATCGCGCAGGCGGCGGGTCAGGTTGCACATGACGTGCCAGGCCAGCTCAAAGTTTTCTTGCATGAGGCGCTTGAAATCGCTCTTGGCGATGGTCACCAGGTCGGAGGCAGACACCGCCACCACCGAAGCCGACCGAGGACTGTCATCCAGCACACCCATTTCGCCGAACATTTCGCCCTGACCGAGGATGGTCAGGATCACTTCACGGCCATCTTCATCGCTCACCATCACCTTGAGGTTGCCGGTCAGGACGAAGTACACAAAATCGGTACGGTCGCCTTCATGGACCACGGCAGAACCACGGGGCACCCGGCGCATCATGGCGCAACGGGCTACGGACGCCAGCCGGTCATCACCCAAACCCTGAAAGATCGGAAAGGTCCGCAGGGCAATGGTGGATACGGAGCTGGTAACGGTCATGGAGAATCTCCTAGGTGTGGATGCGGCGTGATCTTAAAGCTGAGATCTGAGTTATGGGAACGCTAGGCCTGTCATCTTGTACAAGCATCGGCAGAGTATAAATGAACTTGAGCGCTGCCTGAGGGGTCGGAACCATTGCCAGCCCTGATTTGGCAGGCATCCGCCCGCGAGAATCGTATAATCCGCACTTCCTTGCCCCAGGCTACAAACAGAAAGATCAAAAATGAGCATCCGCCACAGCAAACTCCTGATTCTCGGCTCCGGCCCCGCCGGCTACACCGCTGCCGTGTATGCAGCCCGTGCCAACCTGAACCCGGTGCTGATCACCGGCATGGCCCAGGGCGGCCAGCTGATGACCACCACCGAGGTGGATAACTGGC
>JAJTBM010000573.1 GCA_021286885.1 Rhodocyclales bacterium | reverse complement strand
ATGCTGATTTTGCTACTGATGCCGCAGCGGCGCAGCCGTGCTTTAGAGCGGATCGTTCCCGCTCGGGTGGCCGTGCCCGTGACCATGGTTGTGGCCCGGGCCGTTGGCGCCCGCCTTGTGGGGGCAATCTGTCTTGATGCACTCGGCGTACAGGTAGAGGGCGTGCTCGCGCACTGCGAAGCCCCGCTCCTGGGCGATCCGGTTCTGGCGTTCTTCGATTTCGGGATCGAAGAACTCTTCGACCCGGCCGCATTGCAGGCATACCAGATGGTCGTGGTGGTGGCCTTCGTTCAGCTCGAACACCGCCTTGCCGGATTCAAAGTAATGGCGTTCCAGCAGGCCGGCCTGCTCGAACTGGGTGAGGACGCGGTAAACGGTGGCAAGACCGATATCCATGTCTTCCGCAATCAGCAGGCGATACACGTCCTCGGCGGTAAGATGACGCGTCTCGGCCTTCTGGAACAGGTCGAGGATCTTCAGTCGGGGGAAGGTAGCCTTCAGGCCGATATTTTTTAGGTTTTGGGAGTTGCTGGACATGGGGAAGCCCCGAAAACGTGGAAAAGGCTGGTCGAAGAACCAGCCAGCCTCCTATGATATAGTTTCCGACCCACCTTGAGAATGTGGCCCGTCCCGTAACAACATGCCCACCATGCGTAAACTGCTTTTGTCCTTCGTGCTGCTCGGCAGTCTGGCCGGCTGCACCGCTGTCCGTGATTTCGTGAGTCCCTACCGGATCGACGTGCGTCAAGGGAACTACGTGACCCAGGAAATGGTGGATCAGCTTAAACCTGGCATGAGCCGGGAGCAGGTGCGCTTCGTGCTGGGCACGCCCCTGGTGTCCGACGTGTTCCACGCCGAGCGCTGGGACTATGTTTATCGGCTCGCACCGGGCAAGGGTGAAGCCAGTCAGCGTCGCCTGAGCGTATTTTTTGCCGATGGCAAGCTCACCCGGGTGGAGGGCGATGTGAAGGTGGCCGAACCGGCCCCGGCGCGTCCCTGAGTTTCATCCGCTCTCCATCCCCCGCGTTTGGGCGAGGATAAGGCTTGAGCCAGGCCAGGGAGGTTCTCCCAGCCTGGGGGCGCTTCATCCGTCACAGCACTGTTTTCATTTCATCTGCAAGGGGCTTGTCATGTGGGCGAGCCGTGCACTTATCGCAGGACAGGAATTTTCCATGAGCAAGATTCGTATCGCCATTGCAGGCGCCTCCGGCCGTATGGGCCGCATGTTGATCGAAGCCACCCTCCAGGCCCCCGATGCCGAGCTGGTGGCCGCGTTTGAACGGGAAGGCAGCTCCTTCCTGGGCAAGGATGCCGGCGAACTGGTGGCTGCGCCCTGCGGCGTGGCCATTACCAGCGATGTGGCCGCCGGCCTCGCCCAGGCCGATTGCCTGATCGACTTCACCCGCCCCGAAGGCACCCTCGCACATCTGGCCCTGGCCCAGGCAAACAAGTGCGCGATGGTCATCGGCACCACCGGCTTGAGCGCCGAAGACAAGGCCACCATTGCCGAAGCAGCCAAGCACATCCCGGTGGTGTGTGCGCCCAACATGGCGGTGGGTGTGAATGCGGTGTTCAAGCTGCTGGACGTGGCTGCCCGCATCCTGAACGAAGGCTACGACATTGAAGTGATTGAAGCCCACCACCGCCTCAAGGTGGATGCCCCTTCCGGCACCGCCCTGCGCATGGGCGAAGTGGTGGCCAATGCCCTGGGCCGCGATCTGGAAAGCTGCGCCGTGTATGGCCGTGAAGGCGTGACTGGCGAGCGC
>JAJTBM010000572.1 GCA_021286885.1 Rhodocyclales bacterium | reverse complement strand
GCCGCCGAAACTTCCGGGTGCTTCACCGAGAAGGAGCCGCCAAAGCCGCAGCATTCGGATTCGTGGTCGTGCAGCAACAGGCTCACCTGGCCCAGGCGGCCCAGCAGGCTGCGTCCGTGCACATGGGTGCCCATCTCGCGGCGGGCGGAGCAGGAGGTGTGCAGCGCCACTTCGGTGGCCTCGCCCTGGTCGGGGCGGCGGAAGTCCAGCACATGCAGCAGGAACTCGGCCAGCTCGAAGGTGCGGGCAGCGATGTCCCGGGCCCGGGCGAGCAGGGCGGGGTCATCGGCAAAAATCTTTTCCCAGTGCCAGCGGATCATCCCGGCGCAGGAGCCGGACGGCAGCACGATGGGGTGGTTTTCGGGGAACAGATCCAGCTGGGAACGGGCCACTTCCCGGGCCTCGGCCGGAAAGCCGCTGGAATAGGCCGGCTGGCCGCAGCAGCTTTGATTGTCGGGGAAGATCACCTCAACCCCTTCGCGTTCCAGAAGGGTAATGGCGTCCATGCCGGCTTCGGGGACGAACATGTCCACCAGGCAGGTGCCATAGAAATACACCGCCCGAGGTTTGGGCGGATAAACGCGGGGTTCGCGGGGCTGGCTCATGTCTCCTCCAGTCGGGCTGCGGGCGGGCTTGATGACCCCCTCTTGCAGCAGGTGTGCGGCCTTGTAAAAACCGCTTGTTTGACCAATTCGGTAAATTGGTAAGACCAATTAAAACCGGCGAATCAAAATCTACGCGTCCCCCGAAATGAAGTCAATCCTCTATAAGATTCAATTATTTGATTTCGCCCGGAAACCCAGTAAAAGTGCAGGTAAACCCTAGCGCCTGTCTTGTGTAAAACACTTGTCTGGTATTACCATTTTGGTCTGACCAATTTGAAAGTTTGTGACCATGCCCCCCAGACTGGCCGTTCAGCGCCTCTCCGACACCATTGCCCACGAACTCGAACGCCGTATTCTTGAGGGTGCCCTCAAGCCCGGCGACCGCCTCCAGCCCGAGCGTGAACTGGCGGTTGAACTGGGGGTTTCACGCCCGTCCCTGCGGGAGGCGATCCAGAAACTGGTCTCCAAGGGCCTGCTCCACAGCCGCCAGGGGGGCGGCACCTTCGTGACGGATCAGCTGGAAGCCGGCTTTACCGACCCCTGGCAGGAAATGCTGCGCCAGCACCCCAACATCCAGGCCGATCTGCTGGAGTTTCGTGGTCTGCTCGAATCCGAAGCCGCCGCCCTGGCTGCTCGCCGCGCCACCGATACCGACCTGCAACGCATCGAGAACGCCTACAACCGGGTCGAAGAACTGTTTGCCGAAGGCCCCGGCGCGGCGGTGTTTGAAGAACAGGTGGCCGCTGATCTCGCCTTTCATCAAGCCGTGGCAGAGGCCGCCCACAATGTGGTGTTCGGCCACCTCACCTCCAGCCTGTTCCGCGTCACCCACGATCACATAGACCGCAACCTGCGTCACCTGCGCCGGCTCGAAGAAGCTTGGCAGGAGCTGCGTGCCCAGCATGCCGCCCTCTGGGCAGGCATCCGCACCCGCAACCCGGCTGCCGCCCATGCAGCGGTGCGGCGCCACATCGACTTTGTGTACGCCAGCATGATTGCCCAGGCCCAGCACGCCGAACGCGAAAACCGTGCCCAGCTGGTGATGAAGCTGCGGGGCGAGGGCTAGGGCTAGGGCTAGGGCTAGGGCCCAATAAAAAACCGGCCCGCAGGCCGGTTTTGCGCAGTCTGTAAAGCAGCCGGCTAGGCACACACCGCCGCCGC
>JAJTBM010000054.1 GCA_021286885.1 Rhodocyclales bacterium | reverse complement strand
GCGGCGGCCCCGGCATCATGGAAGCCGCCAACAAGGGCGCCTACTTCGGCAAGTCCCCCAGCGTGGGGCTCAACATCCAGCTCCCCCACGAACAAAGCTCCAACCCCTACCAGGACATCTCCCAGACCTTCCAGCACTTCTTTGCGCGCAAGTTCATGTTCGTGAAGTTTGCTGCCGCCTATGTGGTGATGCCCGGCGGCTTCGGCACCCTGGACGAACTCCTCGAAGCCCTCACCCTGATCCAAACCGGCAAGAGCCGCAAGATCCCGGTGATCCTGGTCCACGAACCCTTCTGGCGCGGCCTGATCGACTGGTTCAAAGACCGGCTGGTGGATGAAAATATGCTAGATGAAGTGGATTTAAATCTGATAAATATAATCGACGAACCTAATAAAATAGTCGAAGCCATATTTAACCACTACCAGCACAGCGGCTTTACGCCATCACAGGATGAACACGAACTCCTTTTAAATCTTTAATAAAAAGTGCGTCAACCACAAAGTCGACGCACTTGAAACTACATTTCAATCTTCATCCTGATCATAACAAACTCCATTATCCATAGCATAAACAATAGCACGCACTCGCTTATTCAATTCTTCTTTAGACAGCTCCACCGGATCAAAAGCAATTCCACGCAGATCAAAAAATTCCACATGGGCCAATCTCGAATCCGAAGTAATTCGAACAGGAACGTCAAGCATGTTTTTCAAGCCCAAGCGCACAGCCTCGCCACGCATGCCATATTTATTATCGATCTGCCCAGACACCAAATCCAAACCACTTTCTATCAAGTTAGAAGTGTGAATAAATCTGCCCACAATTCCATCAGTAGCGACGCGAATCATTTCACGCACTTCAACTAACACATAATCATTTTTCTGAATAACAAAAGCACTACCATCTTCTTTAAAATCGTGCGAACTCCTCCAACTACCATCAACCTGACGCGTCAAAATTCGCCCAGGATGCAAAGTATAATGCGCAGTTTTCATTGCACCGGGATTCAAAGGCTCTATATACAATTCTTTAGTCTTAATCAACTGCCGCAACTGCCGATTAGTCAATAGATTTCCAAACACGACACTCTCCTTTAAGGATTTTTATCTAAAAAAACAGGAAGACTCACAGGAACTGAAAACTTCAACCTAGAAATATTCGAACTACTAGAAGAAGACTGAGCCTCTCCGCCAAGCCCCAAAACACTCACAGCAACCCTCACCCCACCTTTTTTTCCCTCCCCAGCTGTAGCAGTTACCGACACATCAAACTCAACATCGCGAATTGGAACACCAGACCTTGTAAGCAAGGTCCCTCTATTTTCAAGAGCAGCCCAATCATTTCTAGACAAGGGAGATACACACCCATCCATTGCTTGATCTTTTAATAAGAGCTGAGCATCTGATACCCCCTGAATAATCTGAACAAGACTTTCTTTAACAAAATCCCGAAGATCCATACCAATCACCAAAAACACAAGTACATAAAAAAATAACAAACGACTACTCAAATGGCAAGCATTGCTTGCACTTTCAGCCGTGTAAAGGCTCCCTACGTCGCACAGCAAACCTAAGCCCAGCCTTGACCCCCATCAAGGCCCCCGCCCCCGGCGGGCCCGGACAATCGGCGGCATTGCCCTTGGGAGAATGCCGTCATGTTCAGGATTTCCAGCCTGGTTCGGGAATTGGTGGAGCCCACGCCCCTCGGGCCCCAGCGCAGGCCGGCGGGGCCGGTGGTGATCTGGAATCTGATCCGGCGCTGCAATCTGACCTGTCGGCACTGTTACTCCATCTCGGCGGATACCGCGTTTGCCGGTGAATTGAGCACAGCCGAAGCCATGGGGGTGCTGGATCAGCTCAAGGCGGCCCGGGTGCCGGCGCTGATTCTTTCGGGGGGCGAGCCGCTGCTGCGCCCCGATCTGTTCGAGATTGCCGCCCGGGCCAAGGCCCTGGGTTTTTACCTGGGCCTGTCTACCAACGGCACGCTGCTGACGCCCGGATTGGTGGATCAGGTGGAAGCGGCCCAGTTTGATTACGTGGGGATCAGCCTGGATGGCACCGAGGCGACCCACGACCGTTTCCGCCGCCTGGAAGGCGCCCACGCCCGGGCGCTGGCGGGGCTGCGCCTGTGCCGGGATCGGCAGCTCAAGGTGGGCCTGCGCTTTACCCTGACCCGGGACAACGCCGCCGAGCTGCCCGCGTTGCTGCAGCTGGTGGAGGTGGAGGGCATCGACCGCTTTTACCTTTCGCACCTCAACTACGCGGGCCGGGGCAACAAGAACCGGCGCGACGACGCCCAGCACCGGATGACCCGGGATGCGATGGAATTGCTGTTCGAAACCGCCCTCGGCTACGCCCAGCGCGGGATCACCAAGGATTTCACCACCGGCAACAACGATGCCGACGGCCCCTTCTTTCTGGCCTGGGTGCAGGCCCGCTTTCCACGCAGCGCCGCCCACATCGAGGCCCGCCTGCGCCAGTGGGGCGGCAACTCCAGCGGCCAGAACATTGCCAACATCGACAACCTGGGCATCGTGCACCCGGACACCATGTGGTGGCATCACCCCCTGGGCAGCGTGCGGGAACGCAGCTTTGGCGAGATCTGGCAGGACACACGCGATCCACTCATGGCCGGGCTGCGCCAGCATCCGCGCCCGGTGAAGGGGCGTTGTGCCCGCTGCGCCCATCTGGCGATCTGCAACGGCAACACCCGGGTACGCGCCCTGCAGCTGACCGGCGACCCGTGGGATGAAGATCCGGGCTGCTACCTGGACAACCGGGAAATCGGCCTGGGCAATGGAGAGACCAGCGCGGGCACGCCGAGCACATCTGGCAGCCGCGCCGGACACCCCTGCTTCACCTTGGCCCAAGTGGAGTAAGCCATGGGCCGTCTGCTGCTTCGTACCGCCCGCGCTGCCCTCGGCATGCTGAGCACGCTGGGCGTGCTGGGGGCCATGGGCCACGCCCAGGCCGCCCCTGATCCGGCCGCCCTGTATGCCCAGCACTGTGCCAGTTGCCACGGCCCGGGCCGGCTGGGGGCCATGGGCCCGGCCCTGCTGCCCGAGAGCCTGGAGCGGCTCAAGCCCCAGGCGCTGCTGTCCACCCTGCAAAACGGGCGCCCGGCCACCCAGATGCCGGCCTTCGGGACGGTGCTCCAGGCTGATGAAATCGACGCCCTCGCCCGCTGGGTACGCACCCCGGTCAGCCCGACGCCCCGCTGGGCGCTGACCGACATTCAGGCCTCGCGCATCGAATACCACGCCCCCGGCAGCCTGCCCGACCGGCCCCAGGGCCCCATCGCCCAGACCGACCCCATGAACCTGTTTGTGGTGGTGGAGGCGGGGGATCACCACGTGAGCATCATCGACGGCGACCGGATGGCGCGGATTACCCGCTTCCCGTCCCGCTTTGCGCTGCACGGGGGCCCCAAGTTCAGCCCGGATGGGCGTTACGTGTACTTTGCCTCCCGGGATGGCTGGGTGAGCAAGTACGACCTGTGGAATCTGCAACTGGTGGCCGAGGTACGGGCCGGGATCAACACCCGCAACCTGGCGGTGTCTGCCGACGGCCAAGTCGTGGCCGTGGCCAACAGCCTGCCGGGCAGCCTGGCGCTGTTTGATGCCGACCTGAAACTGCTGCGCCTGATCCCCGGCGCCAGCCTGGATGGCAAGACCCCGGGCCGCTTCTCGGCGGTGTATGACGCGGGCCCGCGCCACAGCTTTGTGGCCACCTTCCGGGATCTGCCGGAAATCTGGGAGCTGTCTTACGACCCGGCAGCCGCCCCGA
The DNA here is from genome assembly GCA_021286885.1 of Rhodocyclales bacterium. Classification (GTDB taxonomy): domain Bacteria; phylum Pseudomonadota; class Gammaproteobacteria; order Burkholderiales; family Rhodocyclaceae; genus Zoogloea. Next base: position 8,295 of record JAJTBM010000054.1, on the reverse strand, counting down.
TCCACGATGGCTATGTGCACGACTATCCCATGGGCGAGGCGGTGGCCCGCCCGGGCTATCTCCACCCACGCCGCACGGTGCTGGAGGCGCCCCTGGACGATTTCTTCTTCAACCCCGATTACACCCAGCTCATCGGCGCCCAGCGGGGCGGGGAGGCGCTGGTGGTGAATCTGGACGTGCGCCGCCCCATCGCCCAACTGGCCTTGGCGGGTATGCCGCACCTGGGCTCGGGCATCTCCTGGTTACGCGACGGGCACCGGGTGGCCGCCAGCACCGATCTGCAAAGCGGCCAGGTGAGCGTGTTCGACATGGATACCTGGCAACCTGTGGCGCGCATCACCACCGCCGGGCCGGGGTTTTTCCTGCGCAGCCACGAAACCAGCCCCTACGCCTGGGTGGACAGCATGATGAGCCCCACCGGGCGCGACACCCTGCAGGTGATCGACAAGCAAAGCCTGGAAGTGGTGGCCCAGGTGCGCACCGATCCGGGCAAAACCCTGGCCCATGTGGAGTTCGACCGGCACGGGCGCTACCTGATCGCCAGCCTGATGGAGCAGGAGGGCGCGCTGATCTTTCTGGATGCCCGCACGTTCAAGGAGATCCGCCGCCTGCCCGCCTGCAAGCCCATCGGCAAGTACAACCTGGCCAACAAGATCGGCAAATCGGAGGGCACCAGCCACTGAGCCGCCCCAGTCACCCGGGTGGTCTGGCCCACCCGGCTTGACCCGGCTCAAGGACATTCAGGCGTGGGCCGGCCAAGCTGACGCAAACCCATCACCCGGAATGCCCCCCATGACCACCCCCACCCCGATCATCGTTGATGCCCGGGGGCTGCTGCCCCCCGAACCCATGCACCTCACCCTGGAGGCGCTGGATCAACTCACCCCGGATAACGAAGTCCTGCTGCTGATCTACCGGGAGCCCACGCCCCTGTTCGACATCCTGGTGCGCAATGGCTACCGCTACACCAGCAGCTGCAACGACGCGGGCGAATACGAAATCCGCATCCGCCAGGGCGCCACGGCCTAAGCAGGGCGCCCTGCCCAGCCCTTGAGCGGCTACTCGTGGGCCGCCAGCCGGGCCGCATCATGAATACGGATCAGCTTGCCCTGCACCTCGATCAGCCCCATGGACGACAGCTCGTGGAAGATGCGCGAGAGGGTTTCCGGCGTCAGGCTCAAGCGGGATGCAATCACCTGCTTGCTGGTGGGCAGTTCCACGCTCACCGCCCCCAGGCCGGCCCCCGGCGCGCACGGCACCCCTTCGGCCAGCTGGAGCAGGTAGCCAATCACCCGCTGGGTGGACGAGCGCAGGGCATAGGATTCCACGTCGCGCACCATGGTGTGCAACCGGATCGACATGCCGGCCAGCAGCTTGCGGGCGAAGCGCGGGTCTTCCTCGATGAGCCCGAACACCGCCGCCGAGCCAATGTGCAGCAACAGGGTGTCGGCCAGGGCTTCGCCCAGCACCGGATAGGGCTGGTCAAGGAACATCACCGCCTCGCCAAAGCTTTGCAGCGGGCCCAGGATTTCCACCACCTTCTCGTTGCCCTGGGCCGAGGTGAAGGCCAGCTTGACCTGGCCCCACACCACCAGAAAGAAGCCCTTGGGCGCATCGCCGCGCTGGAACAGGCGTTCGCCCTTGTGCAGACGCCGCTCCCGGGTGGCCGCCGCCAGACGGGCCAGATCCTCAGGCGCCAGGGCGCTGAACAGGGGCATGCGGCCCAGCAGGCCGGGAATATCAATCTCTATGGTTTTTTCGTTGCTCATCGTCTGCCTCTGCTGCGGTTGCGGCCTGTGTGGCCCAGGTTCGGGAATGGGAATAGAAATAGGAAGAGGGAAGTCGACTCAGATCGAATCCGGCCAGCCCAGGCTGGATGCCCCAGGCCCTTCCCGAACCTGACCGGCACCCTGCAACACACCTTCAATACTTACATTGATCATGGTTAAGCCCATCTCCATTCAGCCTCGCTCCGGCCCGGCCCCCTCCGGGGCCCCCTCATCGGCCACGCCCCCCGCACCATCGGGCCCGGTTTTGTTCGCCGCGCCCCACCGGCCCATGTTTCTGGCCGGGGTGGTGCAGATTTTCCTGAGCTTCCTGCCCTGGTGCTGGGAAATGCTGGCCCGGGCAGGCGTAGCGCCCGGCCTGACCTGGCCCTGGCCGCCGGGTTGGGTGCATGGCCTGCTGGGGCTGTACGGCATCTTCCCATTTTTTGTTTTCGGTTTCCTGCTCACCGCCATGCCCCGCTGGCAGGGCATGCCCGACACCCCGGGCAAGCAGGCGCAGGCCCCCTGGCTGCTGCTGGTGACGGGCTGGGCCCTGGTGGATCTGGGGCTGGTGCTCGCCCCGAGCTGGCTGCCCGCGCTGGGCCTGGTGGCCGTGCTGGCCGGCTGGGGGCGGGTGCTCCACGCCCTCTGGCCAGTGGCTCGCAAGCCGGGGGCTTCCCGACTGCACGCCTTGCCAGCCTGGACGGCCCTGGCGGCGGGCGGCCTGGGGCTGGTGTGCTGGCTCGGATTTGCGCTGGGCGGCGCACCAGCCCTGGCCCGGGCCGCCGTGGCCATCGGCCTGTGGTGGATGCTGCTGCCGCTGTTCATGGTGGTGAGCCACCGGATGATCCCCTTCTTTTCGAGTTCGGCCCTGCCCAATTACACCCCCTGGCGGCCCCATGGGATGCTCCATCTGCTGCTGGCGGCAAGCGCCCTGCACGGCCTGCTGGCGGTGCTGGATCAGGCCGCCTGGGCCTGGCCCGGCGATCTGGCCGCCGCCGGCATGGCGGGCTACGCCAGCTATCGCTGGCAGCTGCGCCGCAGCCTGAGCGTGCGCCTGCTGGGCATGCTGCATCTGGGCTTTATCTGGTTGGGGATCAGCTGGGCCTTGTACGCGGCCCAGGGGCTGGCTCAACTCCTGGGCCACCCAATGCTGGGGCTCGCGCCCCTGCACGCGCTGACGGTGGGCTTTTTCTCCACCCTGACCCTGGCCATGGTGTCGCGGGTGAGCCTGGGCCATTCGGGGCGCCCTTTGGTGGCCGATAGCCTGACCTGGCGCCTGGCCCTGGCGGTGCATCTGGTGGCGATAGTGCGGGTGGCAGCGGAGCTGTGGCCCACCGGACAGGCGGTTTTACTAGTTTTTGCAAGTTTTGGCTGGGTTGGCGTTTTCATGCCCTGGGCATTGCGCTTGCTTCCGATCTACCTGCGGGCGCGGGTTGATGGGCGTCCGGGCTGATTGCGGGCAACAAAAACCCTTGGGGCGAGCAGGACATCCTTCCTTGGAAAGTGCAAAAATGAGTAGGCAAGATGCACGCAAACCCTACTGGAACGCCCATGCCTTCTGCCTCCGAGTCTTACGACGTTCCTGTTTTGCTGGCCGAACAGAGCCTGTATGACGCTCTGTGCCACCTGCTCAACGGAGATGTGCACGTTCTGGCCGGCCGCCTAGCAGACGCCCTGCACTACCTGTCCGCCGACACCCTGATCCAGGCCCTGCGCCAGGGGCAGCCGGGCGACACGCCGCTGCACCGGCTCGCCCTAAGCGCCGAGCCGCCCGCAGGCGGGCGCCAGATTCCCAGCGCCGAGGGGCTGATCAACGCCCTGCCCCTGCTGCTTTGGGTGAAGGATAGGAACGGCCAGTTTTTGCTGGTCAACCGCAGCTTTGCCCAAGTGTGTGGGGAGAACAGCCCCGCCGGGCTGCTGGGCAAGAGCGCCGACGATCTGCTGCCCCCGGAACAAGCCGCCGTGGTGCGCGAAACCGACCAGCGGGTGCTCCAGACCGGCCAGGCCCACCAGCGCCTGGCCCTGATCCAGACCGGCCAGGGGCAGGCCCTGTGGTTCAACATTTACAAGGCGCCCTGGCGCAGTCGGGACGGCAAGATCCTGGGCACCCTGGGCTTTGCCTGCGATGGGGCCAGCCAGCACCACCTGCAGGAGCAAGCCGAATACCAGGCCCACACCCTGGACCACGTGCTCGCCGCCGTGGGCGAAGGGGTCTGGGAATGGCACCCGGCCGCAGGCGCCGAACCGGGCCTGATCCAGCACTCAGCCCGCTGGTACGCCTTGCTGGGCCTGCCCCCCCAGGAGGGCTTTCACCCCCTGGCCCATCTGCTGGCCCAGATCCATGAGGCCGACCGGGCGCGCGTACTGGCCGCCCTGGACACCTGTCGTGCAGGCCTGGGGGCCTATGTGTGCGAATACCGCCTGCGCCATGCCCAGGGGCATTACCTGTGGGTGCGGGATCAGGGGCGCATCATCGACGCCGCCAGCGCCCCCGGCGGCCTGCGCCTGATGGGCAGCGTGACCGACATCACCGCCCTCAAGGAAAGCCAGCATCGGCTGGAGCATCTGGCCTACCACGATGCCCTCACCCAGCTTCCCAACCGCAGCCTGCTGGCCGACCGGATGCACATGGCCATTGCCCAAGCGGAGCGTAACGGCACCCTGGCGGCCATTGCCTATCTGGATCTGGACGACTTCAAGCCCATCAACGACACCCTCGGGCACGACATGGGCGACCGGCTGCTGATCGAGATTGCCCGCCGGCTGAACGCCTCCACCCGGGCCGGCGACACCGTGGCCCGCCTGGGCGGCGACGAATTCGCGCTGATTTACAACGGGCTGGAGCGGGGCGAAGACTGTGAGCCCACCCTGACCCGCCTGCTGGAAAGCATTGCCAGCCCCATCCTGCTCCAGGGCCATGAGCTGCACGTGACCGCCAGCATCGGGGTGGCCCTGTGCCCCCTGGATGGCAGCACACCCGCCAGCCTGCTACGCCACGCGGATCAGGCCATGTACTTGGCCAAACAGGCCGGACGCAACAACTTCCGGCTCTACGACCCGGAGCGCCAGCACCGGATGCGCACCCAGCGGGATGCCCAGGCCCGGGTGCTGGCCGCCCTCTCCCGGGGACAACTGGAACTGCACTACCAACCCACCCTCAACACCCTGAACGGTCAGACCGTGGGCATGGAAGCCCTGCTACGCTGGCACCACCCGGAACGGGGGCTGCTGCGCCCAGCCCATTTCCTGCCGGCCCTGCGACACACCCGGAGCGCCATGGAGCTGGGCGATTGGGTGCTGGCCCATGCCATTGCCCAACTCGAACAATGGCAGGAGGAGGGGCTGCCCCTGCTGCCCCTGAGCATCAACATTGCGAGCCAGCATCTGCTGCATCCGGATTTTCTGGGGCGCCTGCGCCTGCATCTGAGCGCCCACACCCGCCTGGACCCGGGCCTGATCCAGCTCGACATTCAGGAAGCCAGCACTCCCAGCGAGGTCAAGCGCCTGGGGCGGGTGATGGAAAACTGCCAGGCCCTGGGGGTGAGTTTTGCGATGGACGACTTTGGCAGCGGCTACGCTTCCATGACCCATCTGCAACATTTGCCGGTGCAGCGCGTCAAAATCGATCAGGGGCGCGTGCGGAATATGCTCGAAGCCCCCGAAGACTTGGCCATTGTCCGGTGCGCCATAGGCGTTGCCCAGGGCTTTGGCCGGGAAGTCGTGGCCGAAGGGGTCGAAACCGAGGCCCATTGTCATGCACTGCAAGCCATGGGGTGCCATCTGCTCCAAGGCGACGCCATCGCCCAGCCCATGGCAGCAGCGGGCTTCCGGGATTGGCTCGTGCATCACAACTAAACACACGAGCGTCCTTGAAGAAGAGACAATCCCGACCATAAATAGACATACGCCCTTAGCGTACGCACGGTCATGCCCCCTCCCGAGATCCTGACACCCACTGCAGGCCCCTTCGGCCCGCCTTCGTTCGACACCCTGGCCCAACTGGGCCAAGGGGGGTCGCTGGAAGCCGTACTGGACACCCTGGGCGAATGCCTGATCCGCGCCCTGCCCGGCAGTGCCTGGGTGGTGCTGCTTGCGCACCCGGAAGGCGCCGGCATGCACTTTCATTATGTGCGGCAGGGCGGGCCCCTGCCGTTCCAGCGCCCTCCTGAAGAGGCTTTTACCCTCGCCCCCGGCCTAGGCAGCCTGGCCCAGGCCGTGCTGGAACAAGGCCCCGTCAGCAGCGGCCCCCTGGCCACCGACCCCCATTGGCGCCACGCCCCGGACATCTGGCGGCACAGCGGCCTGCAGGCCGCCTGGGCCTATCCGCTGCGGGATGGCAACAATCGCTGCACCGGCGCCCTGGGCCTGTTGTTCCATGCGCCGCCGCCCCATGGAGCCGAAACCCAGGCCACGTGGCAACACCTGGAATGCATGGCCCGGCTCGCCAGCCTGGGGCTGACCCTGCACCAGCAGCACACCGCCCTCCACGATAGCCGCCAGGAGCTGGCCCATGTGCTGTCGGCCATTGGCGCAGGGGGCTGGGACTGCCACCGGATTATCTGCATCACCCCCTGGAAGAGTTCCTCGCCCTGGTGCACCCCGAAGACTTGCCCCGAGTCGAACTGGCCATTCAGAGCTGCCTGGCAGGGGCCGGCCCCTACCAAAGCGAACACCGCATGCGCCACGCCCGGGGGCATTACGTCTGGGTGCGGGACCGGGGCAATGTGGTGGAGCACGACCAAGAGGGCAAGCCCGCCCGCCTGATCGGCAGCATCGCCGACATCAGCACCGAGATGGAAGCCGAGCAGCACCTGCGCCTCACCGCCAGCGTGTTCCAGCACGCCCACGAAGGCATCGTGATCACCGATCCGGCGGCCTGCATCATCGAGGTAAACGACACCTTCTGCGCCATCACCGGCTATACCCGCGAAGAAGTGCTGGGACGCAACACCCGGTTTTTACGCTCGGGCCACCAAGATCGCAGCTTTTACGGCCAGATGTGGGCCGAATTGCTGGAAAAAGGGGTCTGGCACGGGGAAATGTGGAACCGCAAGAAAAACGGCGAGTTGTACGCCCAGCTGAGCAACATCTCGGCGGTGCGCAACGAACACGGCAAGATCATCCAGTTCGTGGGCCTGTTTTCCGACATCACCGCCCTCAAGGAAAGCCAGCGCCACCTGGAGCATCTGGCCTACCACGATGCCCTCACCCAGCTCCCCAACCGCAGCCTGCTGGCCGACCGGATGCGCATGGCCCTGCTCCAGGCCGAGCGCAACCACACCCTGACGGCGGTGGCCTATCTGGATCTGGACAACTTCAAGCCGGTGAATGATCAGCACACCCACGCCACCGGCGACCGGCTGCTGGTGGAAGTGGCGCGCCGCCTGCTCCAGACCACCCGGGCCGGCGACACGGTGGCCCGCATGGGGGGCGACGAGTTCGCATTGATCTACAACGGCCTGCAAACCCCGGACGAGTGTGAGCAGGTGGTGCACCGGCTGCTGGCCCGGCTGGCCGAACCCATCCTGCTGGATGGGCAGGCGCTGCAACTGACTGCCAGCATCGGGATGACCCTGTATCCGCTGGACGGCTCAGACCCGGATACCCTGCTGCGCCACGCCGACCAGGCCATGTACATGGCCAAGCAGGCCGGCGGCAACTGCTTTCATATGTTCGACCCGGAACGGGACCGCCGCCTGCGCGCCCACCGGGAAGCCCTGGAGCGAGTGGATGCCGCCCTCCACGATGGCGAGCTGGAGCTGCACTACCAGCCCAAGGTGGATGCCCGTAGCAATGCGGTGATCGGCGTCGAAGCCCTGATCCGCTGGCGCCATCCCCACCTGGGCCTGCTGCGCCCGGCGGAGTTTTTACCCATCGCCCTCGATACCGAGTTTGAAGCCCAGCTCGGGGACTGGGCCCTCGCCACCGCCCTGCACGACATGGAAACCCTGCTGGGCCATGGTTATGTGCTGCCGGTGAGCGTGAACATCACCCCCCACCACCTGACCCACCCGGATTTCATCCCCAGCCTCTCGGCCCTGCTGGCCGCCCATCCCCGTCTGCCCGCCGGAGTGCTGGAGCTGGAGATTCTGGAATCCACCGCCATGGGCGACATCGACGCGGTGGCCGAGATCATCGCCGCCTGCCACCGGCTGGGGGTCAGCTTTGCGCTGGACGATTTTGGCACCGGCTACGCCTCCCTTACCTGGCTGCGCCGGCTGCCGGTGCAGACCATCAAGATCGACCAATCCTTCGTGCGCAACATGCTGGAAGACAGCGAAGACTTGGCGATTGTGCAGGGCGTCATCAGCCTGGCAGCGGCATTCCGGCGCCAGGTGATTGCCGAAGGCGTGGAAAGCACCGACCACCGCCAGATCCTGACCGCCCTGGGCTGCCATTTGCTCCAGGGCTATGGCGTCGCCCGCCCGATGCCCCTTACCCAGCTCCGCGTGTGGCTCCAGGCCCGGCAGCAGAGCGATACGCGCAGCGCCCTCCCCGCCCCCCCCGCCCAATAAATGTCCGCCCC
>JAJTBM010000571.1 GCA_021286885.1 Rhodocyclales bacterium | reverse complement strand
CGCGTACCACGGGTCAGATCCTGGATCTGTGCGGTGAGGGCAGCCACGGCGGGCGCCATATGCTGCGGGTCAGATCCCCAGTCGCGCATGTAAATCAGATGCTGGGCATGCGGTTCGCACCCAGTGAGGTTTTGATCCTCAGCAGCCCCCAGGCACACCCATACCTGTTGCCCCAATGCCCTTAGATGGGCGGCAAGGGCCTGAGCCTCAGGGCGAGAAGCGGCATCTGCAAGCAGCCGCCAGGTCTGTACGGGCCCAGCGGAGGCCGTCGTCGCCCCCGGGGCCTGGGGTTTAGCCCATAGCAGATAGGCACCCACCGCAAGCCCGGCCGCTGCGGGCTCTTCAAACAATGTGGGCGACTCAAAGCCTGCTTGGTCAAGCACACCATGCCACGCCTGAGGTGGCACCAAGGAAGAAGCATGCCCCCCCTTGGGCAGCGGATGCCACCAGCCAGGCGCCAAGCCCGCCAGAAGATCTGCCGACCAATCCGGATGACGCTCCGCCAATAGCAGCAACCCCCCGGGCACCAGACGCTGGCGCCAGCGGGCCAGCAAAGACACCGGCTGGCTGGCGTGGTGCAGCGCATGGTGCACCAGGAGCACATCGTAAGCCTCCGGGAGACGCTCATCCGGCACCACAGCGCCCTGCTCGTCCAGCTGGGCCGCCAGGGAGACGCCGTGGGCGACGTGATCGCCTTCGGGTACGCTGCCAGCGCCGTTCAAGCAGGCTTGCACATGCAGCACACGCCCCTCCAGCCTGCCAAGGGCCCAACGGGCATCGGGCCGAATGTCTGGCCCGCAGATTTCGAGCACGCGTAGCTGCTGCCCTGGGGGCAGTGCATCAAGCATGTGCTCCAGAGCCATCAGCACCGCTTGGTGGATGCCCGCATAGGGCGGATCTTGTGTGTGGGCAGCACCGCTCACCGCAGCGGCCCGGAGCTGGGCCAGGAAGGCACCCCGCTCAGCCCCAGGAGCAAGCAACTCGGGCAGATGCAAACCCACGCGCCCCAGTTGCAATAACTGACGATGACATTCAGGGTGCTCACTCATCAGGGTTTGCCAGATGTCGATCGCGGGTGGAAGTTCTGCATCTTCCACCCAGCGCCAGCCCTCAGGGCCCTGCTGGAGCACGCCCTCTTGAGCAAGCAGATCAAGCATCCAGGCCAGATAAGGGTCGGTTTGGTAGCTCTGCTGCAAGTAAGCGAAACCATGGGCGCGCTCCAAAGCCTGCAGGCTTTCCCAGGCCAGAGACAGCACCAGCGCCTCTTGTAGCGGGAATGCCTCTGCAAACCAGGCTTGGCGCCCGGACGTGGGTTGCTGCGTGGCCTGGAGATATTCCAACAGATGGATGGGCGCAGGCATTTCGCGCTGGGCCAAGGTATCCGGGTGGGGTGCCGGGCGAGGTGCGAGCCACCAGCGCGACACCTGCTCACGGGTTTTGCTGAGTAGCGGGGCTGCACGCAAGCGGCAGCCACTCAGGCTGGCCAGCAACACGCCCGCCTCGTCGAACAACTCCAGATCCATCACGACCGAACGGGTACCGCGCTTACGTAACCGAGCCCTGAAAGCGTGGAGTGCGCCCCCTTGATGCCAAGTGAGGCGTCCCGTCTTGACCGGCAGGAAGGCCACACCATACCCGGTGCGGATCTGATCCCGGAAGAAATCCACCAGGCTTTGGTAGCACACATCCAGCAAGGCCGGATGGAGGTGGTAAGCCGTCAGCGCCAAATGTGCAGGGCAGCGCAGCCAGGCTTCAAGACAATCCTGCTCAACCCAAACCCGATCCAGCCCCTGAA
>JAJTBM010000570.1 GCA_021286885.1 Rhodocyclales bacterium | reverse complement strand
AAGGCAAATTCCGGGTCGCGCTGCTCAAAGTGCCGATAGGCTTCCGGGTGGCGGGTTTGCGCTTCGTCATAGGTCAGCCCCTGGAACAGCCCATAATGACGCTCCCGCAGCCGGGCATCTTGTACCAGTTCCAGGTGCAGGGCTTGAGCAATGGCGTCGGCGGTCTGGCGCGCCCGGGTCAGGTCGGAGCAATAGGCCGCATCAAAGCGTTCGCCACCCAGGCTGCGGGCGGTGGCGGCGGCTTGCGCCAAGCCGTGTTCATTCAGAGGAATATCCAGATGGCCCTGGAGCCGGCGTTCGGCGTTCCAGGCCGTCTCGCCGTGGCGAACCAGGCAGATGCGGGTGCTCATGGAGCGATACTTTCAGCGGGTTGGAAAGCTGCTAAGTATCGCATGGCAGGATTGTCGGGCGGTGCTTGGGTGTATTTCGTGATTTTTGGTGATTTTGGTAGGCGTTATCCCTTATTGTTGCGCCCCGCCCTGCGCCGATAATCCAAGACCGCACGGGGGGATTGTTTCAACTTAAAACACCCCGGTTTTCTTCAACCAACCAAAGGAGGTGCAGGACGTGCAAGCCCTGCTTACACTTTCACGGGCCATTGATGCGCTCACCGAGCGCGTCGGCAAGGCCACCGTCTGGCTGGTGCTGATCATGACGGTCATCAGCGCGCTCAATGCCTTCGTGCGTTATGCCTTCGATTACAGTTCCAACGGCTGGCTTGAGATCCAGTGGTATTTGTTCTCGGCCATTTTTCTGCTGAGTGCCGGTTACACCCTGATGCGCAACGAACATGTGCGTATCGACGTGGTGTCGGGCCATTTCTCCCCCCGGGTGCATGCCTGGATCGACATCATCGGCACCCTGTTCTTCCTGGCGCCCATGGCCGTGGCGGTGCTCTACCTGTCCTGGCCGATCTTTGTGAATGCCTATCTCACCAACGAGCACTCCTCCAATGCGGGCGGGTTGATCGTCTGGCCGGTGCGTCTGCTGGTGCCGGTGGGCTTTGGGCTGCTGATCCTGCAAGGGGTATCCGAGCTGATCAAGCGCATCGCCTTCCTGCAGGGCCTGATTGCTGATCCCAACGCCAAAGTGCAAGGCCCCTCCGCCGAGGAGCAGCTGGCCGAGGCCATCAAGAAACAACGCGGGGAGGCCGTCTGATGGAATTCATTGCTGCCAACATGGCGCCCCTGATGTTCGGGTCGCTGGTGCTGTTCATGCTGTTCGGCTATCCGGTGGCCTTTGCCCTGGCGGCCAACGGTGTGGTGTTCGGCCTGATCGGGATCGAGCTGGGCCTGCTTACCCCGGCCCTGTTCCAAGCCATGCCGGATCGGATCTTCGGGGTGATGTCCAACGACACCCTGCTGGCCATTCCCTTCTTCACCTTCATGGGCCTCATTCTCGAACGCTCGGGGATGGCGGAGGATCTGCTTGATACCATCGGCCAGCTGTTCGGCCCGGTGCGCGGCGGTCTGGCCTTTGCGGTGATTTTTGTCGGGGCAATCCTGGCGGCGACCACGGGTGTGGTGGCGGCCTCGGTGATCTCCATGGGCCTCATTTCCCTGCCCATCATGATGCGCTACGGCTACGATCAGCGCCTCGCCACGGGGGTGATTGCCGCCTCCGGTACCCTGGCCCAGATCATTCCGCCTTCCCTGGTACTCATCATCATGGCCGACCAGCTGGGTCGTTCGGTGGGTGATATGTACAAGGGGGCCATGCTCCCCGGGCTGGTGCTCACCGGCCTGTATGTGGCGTATGTGGCCGGGGTTGCGATTCTGAAGCCCGCTGCGGCGCCGGCCCT
>JAJTBM010000053.1 GCA_021286885.1 Rhodocyclales bacterium | reverse complement strand
GGGGGGGATGGGAGCGGTGGGGGCAGACACGGGCTTTCCTTTCATGCGGGGAGGGCATGCATCCAAAAGCCGGTGGGGGAGGGGCCGCAAAAGACCGCCAAGGGCTGCGCGGGGGCGCTCCGTTGTTTGCCTTCCGGCCACATCTCCCGCCTGGGCGGGGCGCCACCTTGCTCGGGTGCAGGTTGGCGTCGGGCGTGGGTTTACGCCGACTCTTGATGCGCGGATGAGGTTCGCACGGAGTTTGTTGGTGGGTCAAGGTGCGGTGCTTTGAATGTGCGTTAATTCCGCAGAGGGGAACATTTTTGTACAGATTGACGTCCCACAAGCACGGGTATTTCAGCAACTGAATTGACGAGGGGCTGGGTCTGTCGTTGTCTCAATCAAGATGCACCCTCGACTGTGTAAGGAGAGAAGCTCATGAAGAAGTCTGCATCCCGTTTGGCTGTGGCCCTGTTGGGTTTGGTGTTGGCGGCCCCTGTGTTGGCCGATCCGGGCCATGGGCGTGGCCATGATCACGATGGCCCTGGCCGGGGGGGACCTGGCTGGAAGGGTGAGCGCGTTGAAGTGTTCTGGGATGGCCATTGCAAGGTGGAGCGCCATTGGCGCCACAATGGCAAGTTTTATGATGAGCGGCGTTGCCAGGGGCCTCGCTACGTGAGTCCGCCGCCTCAGCCCGTGTATCAGGCGCCGCCTGCAGTGGTGGTGCCGGCCCCGGCTGTGGTGATCCAGCCGCCGCCCATCATCATCAAGTAAGCGCAGCCAGCACGGCGCGTTTCTGTATCACCATCATCACATCCTGGCGCTAATTCAGTCGTCGAACAGCCGCGCCTGGCGGGCACTTTCGGGGGCGGGGGATGGGGCCTCGGGCGGGGCCGAGAGCTTGCCCACCCGCACCCCCAGCAGCCGGATGCGCTTGTCGAGGGGGATGCGCCGGGCGCATTCGCCTGCCGTGCGCCGGATCAGGGCCGGGTCGGCGGTGGGCAGCAGCAGGGTGTGATCCCGGGTGACGGTCTGGAAATCCTCAAAGCGCAGCTTGATGCCGATGGTGGCGCCCACATAGCCGCGCCGCCGCAGGTCTTCGGCCACCTGTTCGCACAGGCGGGTGAACTGGCGCGAGAGTTCGGGTTTGGCGAGGCGCGGGTGCAGATCCCGCTCGAAGGTGGTTTCCCGCGAGAAGCTCTTGCGCTCGCTCTCGGTGACCACCGGGCGCTCGTCCTCCCCGTGGGCCGCCCGGTGCAGCCACAGCCCGTAGCGCTCCCCAAAATGCTGCTGCAGCAAGCCCAGGGGCGCCCGGGCCAGCGCGCCGATCTGGTGAATGCCCAGCCCGTCCAGCCGCGCCGCCGCCTTGGGGCCGATGCCGTTGATGCGCCGCGCCGGCAGGGGCCAGATCCGGGATTCCAGATCTGCCCGCCCGAGCACCGTGATCCCGGCGGGCTTGTCGAGATCTGAGCACAGCTTGGCCAGCAGCTTGTTGGGTGCGATGCCCAGAGAACAGCTGAGCCCGGTGGCGTCGCGTACCGACTGTTGCAGCGCCAGGGCCCGGCTGCGGGCCACGTCCAGCCGGCCTTCGGGATTCTGGCTGCTCAGATCCAGGTAGATTTCATCAATGCCCCGGTCTTCCATGACCGGCACCAGGGCCTGCACCGCTGCCTTGAAACGCCGGGAGTATTCCCGGTACGCATCGAAGTTGGCCGGCAGCAACCACGCATCGGGCGCCAGCCGCGCCGCCTTCATCAGCCCCATGCCCGAATGCACGCCCAGGGCCCGGGCCTCGTAGGTAGCGGTGGTGATCACCCCCCGCCCCACATAGCTGCGCAGCCGGGGATGGGGTTCCCCATGGCTCGGCGCCAGGGCCCGCCGCCCGCCCACCACCACCGGCTGCCCGCGCAAATCGGGGGCGCTCAGCAGTTCCACCGACGCAAAGAAGGCGTCCATGTCCAGGTGGGCGATGCTGCGGGGCAGGGGAAGCATGGTGGCTGTATATAAATATAGCGATGCCGTTATTGTGCCTCCGATGGGGCCGAGTGGCCACCCCGCCCCGGGGGCCCGGGCTTCCGTGCCGGGTACTCAGTGCCCCCGCCGCTGCTCGTACCAGCCCCGGCTGTGGTTGACGATGCGCACCACCACCAGCATCACCGGCACTTCCACCAGCACCCCCACCACCGTGGCCAGCGCGGCGCCGGATTCCAGGCCGAACAGGCTGATGGCGGCAGCCACCGCCAGCTCGAAGAAGTTGCTCGCCCCGATCAGGGCCGAGGGGCAGGCCACGCTGTGCTGCTCGCCGGCCAGCCGGTTGAGCCCGTACGCCAGCCCGGCGTTGAAGAACACCTGGATCAGTATCGGTACCGCCAGCAGGGCGATCACCCGGGGCTGATCCAGAATCGCGCCCCCCTGAAAGGCAAACAGCAGCACCAGGGTCAGGAGCAGCGCCCCCATCGACCACGGGCCCACCCGGGCGAGGGCCTGCTCCAGCGCCGCCGGCCCCCGGGCCAGCAGCCGGCGGCGCCACAGCTGGGCCAGGATCACCGGCACCACGATGTAGAGCAGCACCGAGATGAGCAGGGTATCCCAGGGCACCGTGATGGCCGACATGCCCAGCAGCAGGCCCACCAGGGGCGCAAACGCAGGGATCATGATCAGATCATTCAGGGCCACCTGGGAAAGCGTGAAATACGGGTTGCCGTGGGTGAGCCGACTCCAGACAAACACCATGGCCGTGCACGGGGCCGCCGCCAGCAGGATCAGGCCCGCCACATAGCTGTCCAGCTGCTCGGCGGGCAGATAGGGCGCAAACAGCCCGCGTATGAATATGGCAGCCAGCAAGGCCATGGAAAAGGGTTTCACCCCCCAGTTCACCAGCAGGGTGATGCCGATGCCGCGCCAGTGGGCCCGCACCTGATGCAGGGCGCCAAAGTCGATCTTGACCAGCATGGGGATGATCATCACCCAGATCAGCAGGCCCACGGGCCCGTTCACCCGGGCCAGCTCCAGGGCGCCGATGGTCTTGAACAGCCCGGGCAAGGCCTGCCCCAGCCCGATCCCGACCAGAATGCAGAGGGCCACCCACAGGCTCAGGTAGCGTTCAAACAGATTCATGGGGGCCGGCGTGGGCTGGCAGGTGGCGGGCTCAGGGCGCTGCATGATCAAAGGCTCCGGGGGCCGGGTGGATGGGAATGGCACGCAGGCGCTCGACCAGGGCCGCCTGATCCAGCGCCTCGGGCGCATCGCCCAGCCAGGCGTGCACGCGCCGCAGGATCTCGGCAAACACCGCGCCAAAGGCGGCCTCCTGGGCCTCCGGGTGCGGGGCCGGAGCGGCCGGGTCGGGCAGACTCCAGTGGGCCCGCACCGGCTGGCCGGGCCACACCGGGCAGGTTTCACCGGCGGCGTTGTCGCACACCGTAATCACAAAATCCATGGGCGGGCAGCCCGGCGCCGCAAAGCAATCCCAGGACTTGCTGTGGGGCGCGCCCACCGCAAACCCCGCCCGGGCCAGCTGGGCCAGGGCGAGGGAATGCACCTGCCCGGTGGGGCGGCTGCCGGCGCTATACGCCAGCACCCGGCCCCGCCCCAGCGCATTGATCGCCCCTTCGGCCATGATGCTGCGGGCCGAATTGCCGGTGCACAGGATCAATACGCGTACAACAGGCATGGAGGTGGATAGGGAAGTGGACATGGGCACGCGTCCTCCTCAGCAGCAGGAAGAAGTCTTGCCCGGCACGCTCGGGCAACCGCAGCCCTCGCCGCCGGAAGGCTGGTTGAGAATGTTCAGCACCGGCGCCCCGTAGGTGGGAATGCTCTCCAGGGTATGAAAGCTTTCCCAGGGAATCCCGCTCGGGTCCACGCTCCAGTGCTTGTCGGAGCGGGCATAGCAGCAGGTGGAACCCGGCTGGGCCACATGGGGCAGGGCCGCCGCCTCAAGCCGGTTTCCCAGCTCCGCGAGTTCTTCGGGAGTTTCGGCCTGGATGCCCAGGTGATCCAGCCCCACCTTACTGCCCCGCTGGGAGATCGCAAAATTCACCCGGGGGTCATCCAGCATCCACTTGGCGTAGTCCGGATGCAGAACGCTGGGTTCTGCCGCAAACACCGCCGAATAAAAGCGGACGCTGTTCTGAAGGTTTTCGACCGAGATATGCACATGCAGACGTTTCATGATGCCTGATCCTTTCCAGAAGCATTGAGTGACGAAGGGCAGCAGGGCTCACCCCCGCAGCAGTTTTCCGTGAGATAGGCGAGCAGCCCGTTCATGGCGTCAAAGCGGGCCGAATAAATCACAAAGCGCCCCGCCTGCCGCGAACTCACCAGCCCCGCATGGGCCAGCTCCTTCAGGTGAAAGGACAGGGACGAGGGGGCAATCCCCGTCAACTCCCCAATCCTCCCCGCCGCCAGCCCCGCAGGCCCCGCCTGCACCAGCGCCCGAAACACCCCCAGCCGCGACTCATGCGCCAAGGCCGCCAGCGCGGTGACAACAGTTTTTGTTTCCATATTTCAAGGATAGTTGAAATGTTGGGGGAGGGGAAGGGGGCGTGGGTTGATGTGGTGGGTTGACGCGGTTAGTGAAAAATTGCTGCCGCAGATGATGAAAACAATCGGCGGCTGGATGGAGGTCAGTTGTTCGGCCTAAGCTGCCGGTGATGACGTCGCCAAGTAGTCACGCAACTGAAAGGCCAAGGACGATCCGGCGTCTACGAGCCTGTCCAGTACGTCAAGGGTGGCTTGCCTGAGGGTTACATCGCGAAGAAGCGCCCGACGATGTTCGTGCACCGCCGCTTGGCATACAGTCTCAACATCCCAAAGGCTGCTTCCGTCGTTAAACAAGTCAGTCGGCGCCTTGGCTATCGCTTCCCTCAGTTGTCCCATCGCGGAAGGCACCGCCGTTGCCCTGCCAACCCCAGCCATCAGGGCAAGAAGATGTTCGAGGGCATGCCAGCCTTCTCCTACCGCAACCAGGCAGTCGGCCACGAAGCGTGGGCGGCTTCGTAGGAGTGGCAAGTCGTGGCAGGTCTCCCACTGGATGGACTGGAACAGCAGAACAGCGAGCGGCTTTTCGTTCCTGCTGTACACGCGCCGAGAGCGCGTGCGCAATGACTCGTCTGAAAGGAGCTTCACTGCGGCACGGTCCCACACTCGCCAAAAGGCTTCTGCGTTCGCGTAGTCCTGCTTCATGCTCCTGTGCAAGGTTGACTCCAGTACCCTTTCGCTGAGCTCCGGGCCATCCTCAAGGCAGTAGTCGAGGGCTTCAAAGACAGGAGTCTTATCTATCCCCTGAGCCAGTAGTTCAGCCGCCAGAAGGTCGCCCACTTCCCAGCGCGCTTCGAAGTCGACGTAGTCTGGGTCGTACTGGTCGACTCGCGGCTTGCCTTCTTGGTCGGCCATGAGGCGAACCAGTGTTGTGAGCGCCTGGACTCTCCAAGTCTCGGACGTCTCGCTGCGGGCGGCATCTAGTGCGATCGTCCACTCCTTAACAGCCGCTAGGCTCTTGGGGCTAGGTCGGGGTGGAAGCCGCCCGCCTGTGAGGGTAGCCACAAGCGCCTTGCTGGTTGCGTCTCTTGCCTCTTCGACGAAGTCACGCTCGCGCCTTTGCGCAGCGCCAATCGTCGTATCGAGCGCCTCGGCGTACAAAGCGAGCGCCGTGGTCAGAATCTCAGCGAGTTGAGGTTGCTTGGGCCTCAGAACCTCCGAGATGGCAAGGGCTCCGGCCCGGCGAACCTTCCAGACGGGCTCCGTAATGATGTTGGCAAGAGATACAGGCAGCTTTGGGATGGTTGGATCTACGCTTGCCAGCAGGATGAGTGTCTTGGCTCTCAGCTCACCCGTCATTGAACTACGGTGCACCCAAGTGTCATTGTCCAGGCGCGTCGAGGTGAGGTCGAGAAGGTGGTCCTTGGCCCACTGGAGGGCTTCAGATGTGTCTGCTGGCCAGCGTTGAATCAGCGCACAAGGCAGGTCGTCATCCAGCCCCAGCAATATGGCCTCGTCCTCCCCTTTAACCTCCCCAAGAAGTTGCTGGAATTCCTGGTACACCTCGGACGAGGAAGAGAAGTGGTCTGCAGCTCCCGAGGCCGAGCTGAGAGTCGGTTGAGTTATGGCTCCAACCCATAGCTGGACAGCCGCCAGCCGGTTCATGAGCTGACTTCTTGAATGAGCTTCATCGCTTACTTGCTTGAGCTCGGGTTCCAGGTTCGCGATCTCCAGAGGGACGTACTTTCCGCCATCAACTGGCTCGCCGAGCTTCATCCCGCGAACATCCATACGCTTGAGCCCCATTCGCCAGCCGTCAGGCACGTCCTGGGCGGTCTTGAGATCTTCAGTGTGCTTGTCGAGGACCGCAAAGATGCCCTCCCGGAGGTCAGGGCGGTTGATCTGCAACTTGAGCACGAGCATCTCTAGGTGCTGCTGTCTGTGCGGCAGTTTATTGCTGGCAATGCGCTCTTTTTGCCTATCGGCATCCAAGCCATCGTGGCCGCCGTGGATAGCCAGAGAACTCGCCTCGCCAACGTAACGCGCTATGTCGTCGGCGAAGAACTGGGGGCACTTGAAGAGCGACAGCATCTTCTCGGTGACAAGGTTTGGATGCGCCATCAGGACGCCTGCCACCACCCCCGTAGTGAAGCTCGACTCCCCGATCTCTAGAATGAACTCAAGGACCTCGGAGATAATCTTCGGTTGCGGCTTCGCTTCGATGAGTAGCCTTTCCTCTAGCGACATGAGTGCGCAATTCAATAAGTAGCTGGAGACGGAGTGGCCGCGATAGGCTGCCCAAAGCCGCCAGTCGTGGATGTGGGCCCGCCCGTTCGGGCTTTGCTCCGGCGAAAGCAAGGTGACCTCCTCCGGATGCGACTTCGCAAAGCACGCAGCCGCGTGATTGCATAGGTCGACGACGAAGCGCACGCTCTTGGCGAAGGAGTGGAGCAAGAGCCACCGGAAGGGCCCTTGCAACACAGAAGGAGGGAAGAACGCATGCGTCACCCTCTGGCTGAGGCCCATGGCTGCCTCCCAGCCATCCATGCCGAAGTGACGCCCAGTTCGTGGCCCGGGTTCGGTATAGAGGGCCCAAAACGCCGTGCGCACCAAATCTGCGTTGAAGTAGACGGGCTCCCTGCAGTGCTTGACGTTGGTGAGGAACTCCAAGCGCTCTTCTGCGTAGACGTCGCGGTCCTCTCGGTCGTCGGAAACCCGCTTCACAAGTGCGTCAATGAACACCTTGAACTTGGCGGGGTCAGCCCCGGAGCAGCGGCACAAAAGCTCGTAGAAACGCTTGCCAACCGAATTACCGCGGTACCACGTGTCGTTGTCATGCCAGCAATAGTGTTCAGCCATGCTGAAGACGTTGGCCACGCGTGCAGTGGGCCGGTGCCAGGCGTCATCGTGCGCAACTGCATCCTCAGCGAGCTGGACAACCCATGAATGAGCTTGCGGTGGCAGGGATGGGAATGCCCTCGCGACCAGTCCGATCATCACATCCCATGCCTTGCCTACCGGTGCGGCCATCCCAACCCGGGCTACAAGTTCTTTCTTGGCTGGGTCGGCTGCCAGGTGCGAGTAGTCGATGGAAGTCGGGCCCTTGCAAGCAACCCTCAGTAGGTGGCTCAGGCGCTGAAGCAAAGCGACGCTGCTTAAGGTGCCATTGCTTCCAAGCCTTGCAACCAGATCCTCGACACGCTCCGAGCGCAGCAGACCTATGGCAATCTCATCGCGCCACAGCTGAGCAATCGGAGAATCGGTCCGCAGAGCTGCCTCCAAGAGCGAGTAGGCGTCAGCGTCGCCTTCAGCCGATCTCTGGGCTGTCCACGAGCGCAGTGCTCGTCGCATACCTGCATGTGAGCCTAGCTTTGTGAACAACGCTGACCAGTTGCGCTCGGCGGAGCGCACCTCCCGCTCCACCCTGAAGAAGAGAGACCAGTCTTCCAGAACGTCGTGTGCCGGCGATACGCGAGCAGCATCATCTTGGGCGAGCACGCCGTCTTGCAGTAGCGCCGCAACCGCTTCTGCGTCTGCAGGCGCCTCGACAAACTGTGCGAAGCGTTCCGTGCGCAGGTAGCAGACTTCGTCGAAGGCGGTTTGCCTCCTTGTGCGCATGGCGGCCGAAAGGCCCTTGCTGGGTGCAACCCGCTCTGTCCACAGCGCGCGCCTGAGGTCGTTGCCTGAAGCACTGGGTAGCACTGCTCCCCCGGCGGCGTACTTGAAGGCAAGCTGCAGGTAGTAGGGTGTGCGCAGAACCTCCTTGACTCCGGCGTCTTTGGCAACAATCTCCTCCAGCGGACTGCCAGCTGCTGCGGTGGCGATCTCGGCATCCGTCAGGACGGGTACGTCAACGACCTGGCTGGAGAAGCTGTAGAGAAAGTTTGTGTACAAGCCATTGAGAGCATAGGAGCGCGTCGTGATGCACAGCCTCGAGGACTTGTTCTTTAGGACAAGTGCGAGCAGCTCTTCAAGCGCGCCGGGGTTCTGTGCCTCGAGAGCTTTCTCCAGCGAGTCGATGATGACGGTGGGTTCTCCTGTGCGCAGCAGGGTGTCAATGCCCAGCACCGGGTCCTGAAGCCCGTTGAGCGACTGAACTGCTGCCAGGGCTGGCACGTCCAGTTCATCTCCTCGGAAGAAGAACAGTGGGCCGGACTCTCGCAGCAGAGGGGCAAGCTCCGAGACAACAGCGGACTTGCCTGCCCCAGGGCCGCCAGTAATGATGACAAGCTGGCGTTCGTCGAGAGCTGCCAGCACACGGCCCGCACACTCCCCTCGGTAGATATGGGCGCCGTTGGGTAGCGCTGTCGCGATAAGGGATAGCTGAAGCAGGGCACGCTGAGTCAAACGTTCGGCAACGCTGCCTAGCCCACGTGATGACTTCAAGCGGCTCACTGCCGCTTGCAACCCGTCCTTGGCCGTCTGAGCCCAGGTCGACTGAGTCACAGTACCTACGGCAATGCCTTGCTCCTGGACGTATGAGAACAGGCCGTCCCACACTACCTGCCCGGAGTCTCCCGGCTGCCCCGAAGACAAGAGTGCTTGGACGAGACTGAGCTCCTGCGAGGAGTCGGTGCCGAGGTCGTGGATGTCGACACGCAGACGCCGGAGCAGTTGGAAGACCAGCTCCTCCGAGTACTTGCCAGTCAATGTATTCTTCGAGACCGTCTTGAATGCTTCCCAGGTGTCCTTGTGTTTCTTGTCGAAGAGTCTGGAGTTAACCTTCTGCAGGTAGTCCGCAAGGTCTACCGACGCACGAGCAAGTTCGCACAGACGCTTCGCAGCTTGGTTGGCGCCCGTGGCTGGGGCTATGGTTGCAAGAACTAGGACGTCACAGGCGTGATCGAATGGACTCTTTTCGATTCCAAGGAAGTCGCGCCAAGCACCTTGCAAGCCGTCAATGAAGTCCTTATCGCCTGCAGTGGCGTTTAGTCCTCGCTTGCACTGGATGAGTTGCAGCCAGGTGCCCTTCGCGTCCGTGAGTCGACAGTAGATGTCGTCGGTGTGGGCGTTCTTGTAGCGCGCCTCGAAGCGCAGCTCCTCGACTCGAGCGCCGTGCAAGCAAAAGGCTGTCGGCAACCCGGTTAGCATGTTGGCTAGGTAGAGGGTCCCTACTCGAGCCTGGAAGATGCCGCCACCGCCGCCCGTGGCAACAGTGCTCATTACTTGGGTGCCCTGGAGCGGGGCGCGTGCAGTGGCTTTGGTCTCATTCATCTGCCTAGTATCTCACCACTGACTGGCGGCAGTTAAATGTAGTGGTCAAGTTTTTTCAGGCACCCCAATAAGCTTTTTTCCTGCCTGCAATTACTCACAACCGATGACCGACAGGTAGCCCAGGGGGGAGGCAGTGGAGTTGCTGCCACGGTCCATTATCTGGATCCCCTGAGCAGTAGTGCGCTCGCCAGGCATAGCCACCATGGATTGCTGGGGACCATGTGGCGGTGCAGGTCTGTCTACCACGCTTCAGGCTGTGGCTGCCACGCTGGTATGGGCGCAGATGGGTCATTTACCTGTCGACTTCGATGCTGAGCGCTGATTTCCGGCCCTGACCGGGCGCCAACCCTTGCTGCGGTGCATGCCCTGTTCAAGCAGGGCGTGGCCCGGGGCCTGTGGGGGCGACAGCATGCCGGGAGGGCGCTTGTTGGCACCGCGATAGGTGCGGCGCCCGCAAGTGGAAGGGCGGCCGTGATCCGTCTTAACGCACCACCTCAGCCAGCAGCAGCACACCGTGCAGGTAGTTGTTGTACTGCTCGCCTACGTGCGCCCGCAGGCCTTTGGGAAAAGACCAGGCGACCAGATCGGCTGGGAGCGTTTCCAGGCGGGGCAGGGTTTCGTGCAGCAGGGTGGTCAGCGCGGTTTCGTCTCCGATTTGGTCGGCTTTTGCGTAGATGGGCAGAAAGGCCACGCCGACGGCTTTCACGTCAGTACCCGCCTGGGTGTTGGCTGCATCCTGGAGCGCAAGCTCCAGGCAGGCGCCGGCCAGTTCGGGCAGTTGCTTGGACAGGAGGTTGAGCCATGTGAACTTGGCTTCAACGACTTCGGCGCTTTTTTCGCTGGCCATCCACAGGTCGCAACGGCCATTCCATGTGGTTTTAGGGGCTGCGTTGGTTTTGCTGGTGGTCTCATCGGTAGAAACGTCGATTTTTTCAGATTGAAACTCTTCCAGCGCAATCCAGCCACAGCGCCATGCCGCTCCGGCCAGCAGACCCACATTGGCCCGCTCGGTGTACCAATAGGGGGCATCTCCGTTGGAAAGGCGGCAGTAGCGTTCAATGCAGAGCATCCATTCTTCCATCAGGGCATTCCAGTGGCCCAGGTGCTTCTTATTCTTGATGGTGTAGCCGGTGATTGATTCCATATGTTTTTTTGGGGTATTTAAAATACATTACCCGTTTGGGATGGTGGTAGTGGTGGCATTGTTCTTGGCTCGCACACCTCCGACATCACTCCACCTTATGCCCCCCATCCACCACCACGATTAGCCTTATCTCCCCCCGCCCGTCATCATCACTCCACCGGGCCGCGTTGCGGTCGGGGTGTGAATAACGGGGCCTGGCCCCATGGATGGAGTGTGGTGTCTGCTATGAGCGAAATTCTGTGGCCGGCGGGGTATGTGCCGGGTTTTACTGAGAACTATGTGTCCAACGAAGTCATCGTCACGGGGCTGACGGTGGAGCAGGTGTGGCCTTTGCTGAATATTCCGGCCTGTTGGCCTGAGTATTACCCCAATTCGGCGGATGTGCGGTTTTACGATGGGAAGGGGCCGGCGCTGGAGGCGGGGGTGCGCTTTTTCTTCACGACCTTTGGTTTTCCGGTGGAGGCGCAGGTGGTGGAGCATGTGCCGCCGGTGCCGGGCCAGCCGGCGCGGGTGGCGTGGCATGGCTGGGCGGGGGACGATGCCGAGACCCGGCTGGATGTGCATCACGCCTGGCTGATTGAAGAACTCTCGGGTGGGCGGCTGCGCATCCTGACCCAGGAAACCCAGAAGGGCAAACCCGCCCTGGCGCTGGCCCAGGACCCGACCAATCCGATGATCAATGGCCATCAGCTGTGGCTGAACGGGCTGGTGGCGGCGGCGCGGCGGGCGGCGGGTTGAGTCAACCGGGCGTATCACCCACCCCGCACACCTCCGCCATCACCCCGCGCACCCAGCGGTGCCCCGGGTCGTCGTGGGTGCGGGGGTGCCAGGTGAGAAGCTTGGTGAAGCCGGGGATGGGGAGCGGCGCTTCGAGCGCTTGGAGGCCCTGGAGGTCGGTGAGCAGGCGGCGGGGGACGAGGGCGGCGAGATCAGTGCTGCGGATCAGGTCGAGCAGCATCACGAAGCTGGGCACCGACACCATCACCCGGCGCGTGCGCCCTAGTTGGGCGAGGGCCGCATCGGTGGCGCCGCTGAAGCCGCCGCCCTGGAGCGACACGATGGCGTGATCCAGCGCGCAGAAGCTGTCCAGATCCAGCGGACTGGCGCCCTGGGGGTGGCCGGCGCGCAGCACGCACACATAGCTTTCATCAAACAGGCGCCGGCTGTGCAGGTCGGGTGGGGCGCTTTCGGGGGTGAGCAGGGCCAGATCCAGCTCGCCCCTTTCCATGCGCGCCTGCATGTCGGCTTCGTCCATGGGGCGCACGGCCACCCGGATGCCCGGGGCGCGGGGGCGCAGGGCGGCGATGAAGGGCGCCACCACGGCCCGCAGGGCGTAGTCGGTGGCGGCCACCGATACGGTGAATGCGGCGCTGGCCGGGTCGAAGTCGGTGGGGGTCAGAAGCTGCTCGATGTCGGCCAGCACGCGCTTTACTGGCCCGGTCAGCGCCAGGGCCCGGGGCGTCGGGGTGATGCCCCGGGGCGTACGCACGAATAGCGGGTCGCCAAAAC
>JAJTBM010000569.1 GCA_021286885.1 Rhodocyclales bacterium | reverse complement strand
TATTGGGGCCCCTGGTCCGGGCACATCGGGATTGGCGCAGTGGTGTTCAGCGCCAAGCGCTGATGTAGACAGGAAAATCCCTGATCTGGCCAGGTGGGCTGGCTGGAGCCCGTACAATGACGCCCTTTTTTCCCCTCCCCCCCTGGCCACGCCTTCCCCCTATCTCGCCGGCTATCCTCCCGACCTGGCGGCCCAGGTGCAGGCCCTCATCGACGCGGATCGCCTGGGGCCCCTGCTGCTGAAGAAGTATCCCCAGGCCCACGGGGTGCGCACGGACCGGGCCCTCTATGACTACGTGCAGTCCCTGAAGAGCCGCTATCTGCGCAACGGCGCGCCCCTGAGCAAGGTGGCCTTCGATGGCAAGCTGCAGGAGCTGCGCCAGGCCCTGGGCACCCATACCCGGATTGCCCGGGTCCAGGGCGGCAAGCTCAAGGCCAAACGGGAAATCCACATCGCCGCCGTGTTCCGGGACATGCCCGAAGCCTTCCTGCGCATGATCGTGGTCCATGAGCTGGCCCACCTGAAGGAAAGCGGCCACGACCGGGCCTTCTACCAGCTGTGCCAGCACATGGAACCCGACTACCACCAGCTGGAATTCGATCTGCGCGCCTACCTGAGCCTGCTGGAGGCGGGCGGCGCCGCGCTCTGGGGCGCCCCCGGCAACAACAGCTGAGACCTCAGGAGCGGCGGGGCCGCTGCCCGGGCAAGGGCCGGCGCTGGCGCTGGCCCGGGCGTTTTTTGCGGGGATCGGCGGGCTGGGGTTTGGGCATCAGCAGGTTCTTGCCGCTGCCCTGGGCCGCGGCCCGGTGGGCATTGATGGCGCTGCTGAACTGTTCTGCCGCCAGGAGGATGGGCGCGCCTTCCGCCTGGGGACGATACTGCTGCAGCCGGGTGGCCAGAGCCAGCAGGCGGGCTGGGGCATCTGCCTTGCGCGGCAGCTCGGCCTCCAGGGCCAGGGCTGCCGGGCTGAGGCGGTAGCAGCCATCCTGTTCCAGAAGCAGGCCGCTGCGGCCCAGGCGGGCAAAGGCCTCGCCCAGCTTGCCGACGGCGGGGATGGCCCCGTGCAGCAGGTCGGCGGCGGCCAGGATTTCGACCAGTTCCGCCGGACGGCGCTTGGCTGCCATCAGGGTGGAGAGGAGCAGCAGGGCTTCGACATCGTGGGGAGTGGACATGGGCTGAACCTTGGTGGGCCGCGCACCGGATCCGGCGCACGGAGGGGAAAAGGTCGGCAGTGTAAGGCCAAAGGGCGCCCAGGGGGTTGCCGATTGCCTGCCGGCGGGCTCAGGCGGCCAGGGCCCCGTCCAGGAGCTGTTCGCACTCGGCCATCACCGACAGGGCGATGTCCGACTGGTAGGCCGGGTCCAGGGCCTCGCCCAGTTCGTGGCTGATGTAGAGCCCGGCCTCCCGGGATACGGAGGCGGCGATCCGGCGCGCCAGCTGGTCGCTCAGGTCCGAGAGCTGGCGCCGTTCCGCCAGGGGCAGATTACGCCGGGTGCGCTCCAGCCACTGGGCGATCAGGCTGGCGCCCTGGGCTTCGGTGAGCCAGATGCCGTGTTCGTAATGACCGCCCAATCGCTCGGCCACCAGAGCGAAGATCAGGGCGATGCGCACTCCCCGGCTGTCGGCAGCGGGAGGCAGGAACTTCTCCGGGACCATGGCCTAGCGCTTTTTCAGCTTGTACAGTTTGAACACTTGGCGCACGTCCTGCTCGGCCCGCTCCAGGGTGCACAGGGTGGGATCGTCGTCGTGCAGGGTGAAGAAATCGTCGGCCTGGGCGCGCATCACCATCTGGATGGCGGCCTCGTCCTCCATGGTGTA
>JAJTBM010000568.1 GCA_021286885.1 Rhodocyclales bacterium | reverse complement strand
GCCATCAGGCCGGCGATCACATCATGACGGAACAGGCCGCGCTGTTCCACCACCTTGCGTGACAAAAGCTCGCGCAGCACCGGGGCCAGCTCGCGCTTGAGCCAAGCGCCCATGGGGGTGCCGAAGCCGCGCTTCTTGCGGTCCAGGATGTCGGCAGGCAGCAGATCCGACAGACAATCCTTCATCACATGCTTGAGGCGCCCGCCCTTCACCTTGATGGAAGCGGGCATGGCGGCGGCCAGTTCGACCAGATCGTGATCGAGCAGCGGCACCCGGCACTCCAGCGAAACCGCCATGCTCATCTTGTCGGTGAGTAGCAGCAGATCGTCGGGCAACTGGGTTTCGGCATCCACCGCGAACATCCGGTTGAGCTCATCTTGGTGGCCCGCCGAGGCGAAGGCCAGGGCCAGGGGATCAGGGGCGCCGGCCACCGGGTCGCGCAGCAGGCTGTTCACCGTGGCCTGGCCGAGCACCTGGAGGTAGCTGCGATAGCGCTCGTCTGCGCTCATCTCGGCGGTGGCGATGAAGCCCTTGGCCAGCCGCAGGGTGTTGAGCAGGCCCGAGTGGCGGTCGCTGGGCAGCCGCCGGGCAACGCTGGAAATGAGCCCGCGCAGGGGGCCGGGCAGCTGCTGGAAGCGCTGGGCGTAGTGGCCGCCCAGGTAGCGCCGGTAGCCGCCAAAAAGTTCGTCCCCGCCCACCCCGGAGAGGATCACCTTCACGTCCTGGCGCGCAAACTCCGAAACCAGGAAGGTGGTGATGAAGGCGGTGTCGGCGATGGGCTCGTCCATGTGCCACAGGAGCTTGGGCAACAGGCCCACCACATCCGGCTTGACCACGATTTCGTGGTGCTCGGTGCCAAACAGTTGCGACACCTGGCGTGCGTAGGGCAGCTCGTTGTAGAGGGTTTCTGCCTCGCCCCCTTCAAAGCCAATCGCGTAGGTGCGAATCGGATGCTCGGAGTGGCGCGCCATGAGGCCCACCACCGCGCTCGAATCCACCCCGCCGGAGAGGAAGGCGCCGATGGGCACATCGCTCACCATCTGCATGCGCACCGACTCTTCGATCTGGGCCCGCACTCGATCCCGCCATTCGGCTTCGGAGAGGCTGCGGTTGATGCCCTCGGGCAGGCGCCAGTAGCGCCATTCGCGCACCTGGCCGTTTTCGATGGCCAGGAGGGTGGCCGGGGGCAGCTTGCGAATGCCCTTGAACATGGAGCCCGGCGCGGCCACATAGCCCAGGTGCAGGTAGCTGGAGAGCTGGCGCTGATCCAGTTCGGCGCTCACCCCGGGCAGGGCCAGCAGGGCCTTGGCCTCGGTGGCGAAGGCCAGGCGCTGGCTGTCCTGGAGCACGTACAGGGGTTTGACCCCGATCCGGTCCCGGCCAATCAGCAGGCGCTGGCGGCGCTTGTCCCAGAGGGCGAAATCGAACATGCCATTGAGGCGATGGACGAATTCATCGCCAAAAGCCGCGTAGGCGTGGAGCACCACTTCGCTGTCGGAGCCCGTCTTGAAGCGGTAGCCCATGCCTTGCAGCTCGGCCCGCAGCTCGCGGAAGTTGTAGATTTCGCCATTACACACCACCCACAGGCTGTCATCGGCGTTGGAGATGGGCTGGTGCCCGCCCGCCAGGTCGATGATGGAGAGGCGGCGCATGGCGATGCCGCAGGGGCCGTCGATGTACTGGCCTTCGTCGTCCGGGCCCCGGTGGATGGTCCGGTTGCCCATGGCGCTGAGCATCGGGGGTTCAACCCGCTGCCCGTCAAATCGGTAAAGTCCGTGAATCCCGCACACAATCCCACCTCAGAGTTTGACTGCGCGGCCATGGCTG
>JAJTBM010000567.1 GCA_021286885.1 Rhodocyclales bacterium | reverse complement strand
CATCCAGATGGGCCTCTACGTGGTTGCCAACCTGATGCTGGTGGCCATGGGCATTTACCTGATTGGCTTCACCCGCGTTCTGGCAGGAGTGGAAAGCGTGGGCCAGCGCCTGTGGCGCCGCATCCAGCCTTATACCCGCCGCTTCCTGCCCGCCCGCACGGTGGCCCAGGCCTTTCCTCTGGGCTTGTTGTGGGGGTTTTTGCCCTGCGGGATGGTGTATAGCGTGCTCGCCACTGCGTTGGTGACCGGTTCTGCTGAACGGGGCGCGCTCCTGATGCTCTCTTTTGGCCTGGGCACCCTGCCCAATCTGCTGCTGGCCGGGATGCTGCTCAAACATCTGCGCGACTGGGTGCGCAACCGGGTGGTGCGTAGCGCATCCGGCATCATCGTGCTGAGCTTTGGGGTGTATGGCCTGCTCAACGCCCAGACCCTGGGCAGCAATCTGTGGAATGGGGTGGTCTGCCACTTCTAGGTGGGCTGCGCCACAACGAGGAGAAGTAATATGGGAATTAAGATGGGAATTCGTATCCTGCTGGCCCTGGATGACTCCCCGGTAGCCTTGAGGGTGGTGGATCAAGCCCTGGCGCTGGCTGGGGCGCTGGCTGCAGCTCCTGAACTGCACGTACTCCATGTGCATCCACCCATTCCTTTGGATTTTGCCACCCGCCACATTCCCCGGGATGATCTGGAAGCCTATTACCGGGAAGAGAGTGAGGCCGTCCTGAAGGCGCCTCTGGCCCGCCTGGCTGAGGCGGGCTATCCGGTTCATACCCATCTGCGGGTGGGCCCTCCGGCCGAAACCGTACAGGCGCTGGCTCAGTCTCTCGATTGCGCCTATCTTTGCATCGGGCGCCATGGCCGCTCGGCCCTGGGGGAGTGGCTGCTCGGATCGGTGGCGAGCCGCTTGCTGACCCAGGCCCGGGTGCCCTTGATCCTGGTGCCTTGAGATGGGCGCACCCCCAGCCCAGGAGCTGCCCATCGTCGGCATGAGCTGCGCGGCCTGCGCGACCCGGCTGGAGAAAGTGCTCAACCGCCAGCCCGGTCTGAGCGCCAGCGTCAACTTTGCCACCGCCCGGGCCCGGCTGGAGTCTGCCCCAGGGCAGCCCGTGGAGGGCGAAGCCGTACTGGCTGCCATCCGCAAAGCCGGGTTTGATGTGGCCCCTGAAACCCTTGAGCTGGCCCTGACGGGCATGAGCTGCGCCGCCTGCGCGGCCCGCATCGAGAAGGTACTGAACCGGCTTCCGGGGGTGCAGGCCTCGGTGAATTTCGCGGCGGCCAGTGCCCGCCTGAGCCATCAGTCCCTGCAGTGCTCCGTGGATCAGATCCTGGCGGCTATCCGCAAAGCAGGTTTTGAGGCCCAGATCCGGGCTGCCCGGGATCGAGCGGCCGAGCGGGCGGCCAAGGCTGCCCAACTGCAGGCCGAATTGCGCCAGTTCTGGATTGCCCTGGGGCTGGCCTTGCCCTTCCTGGTTCAGATGCCGGCCATGCTCCTGGCGGGGTGGGCGGGGGGCGCCCACCACGACGCCATTCCCCGGGCCGTGCAGGCGCTGCTGGCGGCGCCCATCCAGTTCTGGGTCGGGGCCCGTTTTTACCGGGGCGCCTGGGCTTCGCTCAGGGGCGGCGGGGCGAACATGGATGTGCTGGTGGCCCTGGGGACCAGCGTGGCCTATTGCTTCAGCCTGGCGGTGGTGGTGCTGGATCTGCACCACCTGCATGTGTATTTCGAAGCCTCGGCCAGCATCATCACCTTGGTGCTGCTGGGCAAGGTGCTGGAAGGGCGGGCCCGGGCCCGCACCTCTGCGGCCATCGAATCCCTGCTGGAGCTCCAGCCCCCGGTGGCCT
>JAJTBM010000566.1 GCA_021286885.1 Rhodocyclales bacterium | reverse complement strand
ACACCCCCAGAGCCTCAAGGGTCAAGCGGGCGACCGCCGCAGAAGAGGCCGGATTCTGGCCCGTCACCAATTGACCATCCCGCAGCGCAAACGGCTCAAAATCCGGGCCGGATTCATAGCGGGCCCCCAGCGCCTTCAGGCGAGTCTCGAGTGCAAAGGGCACCACCTCAGCCAACCCGGCCGCCACCTCTTCGGTATTGCTGAACGCACTCACCCGGCGCCCGGCCACCAGCGGCTGCCCGGTGGGATCCTGCACGCTCACCAGCCCCGCCGGGCCATGGCAGACCGCCGCGACCACCTTGCCCGCCTGCCAGGCCTCGGCCAACAGGCTACGCAGGGCCGGGCTGGTGGGCAGATCCCACATGGTGCCATGGCCGCCCGGCATGAACACCGCGCCATAGGCCTCCGCATGCAAGCCCGCCAGGGCGGGCGTCTGTTCGATCTGGGCCATGGCCCGGGCATCATGGATGAAACGCTCCACGCTCGGCGGGTTCTGGCCCGCCGGCTTGAGGGAATGCGGGTCGATGGGCACGCGTCCGCCCGCAATCGACGCGATATCCACCGGCACCCCGGCATCCACAAACGCGTAATAAGGTGTCGTCAGCTCTTCAAACCACACCCCGGTACTTGCACCGCCATCGCCCAAAGACGCATGGGACGTCAGGATCATCAGCACCCGCACAGCATTACTCATCGTCGTATTACCCCAAAATTTTGTATGAACGCCAGACGCACTGGCACGGGGCCACACTGTAAAACCCTCGAATCAACGAATAAATCCACCTAAAATCATTTCATTCATTACACGAGTGAACAAATAAGCCATGCGCAGCCTTGATCCCGTGCAGTTGGGCAGCATCGAACAGTTCTGCAAAGCGGCCGAACTGGGCAGTTTTACCGCAGCCGCCGAGTTTCTGGGCCTCACCCCGGCTTCGGTCAGCCGCTCCATCCGCCGGCTGGAAGAAAGGCTGGGCGTACGCTTGTTTTTCAGGAGCACCCGCAGCGTCCGGCTCACCCCCGAAGGCGCCATTTACCAGCAGGAATGCCAGCGCGCTCTGGAACAGATCAGCGAAGCCGAACGCCTCATCACCGGCCAACAAAAGGTGCCCAGCGGCCTGCTACGGATCAGCGTCGGTACGCTATACGCCAATTACCGACTGCTCCCGCTGATCCCCGAATTCACCGCCACCTATCCCCAGATCGAACTGGAACTGAGCATTTCCAACCGGCTGGTGGATTTTGTGGAAGAAGGCTACGACCTGGCGGTGCGCCTGGGCGTCCCCCGCGACTCACGCCTCATTGCCCACAAACTCGAAGACGCCAGCGTGGGCGTATTCGCCACCCCGGCCTATCTGGCCCGGCACGGCACACCCCACACCCTGGCCGACCTGGAGCAGCACGACTGCCTCCAGTTCATCCTCCCCAGCACGGGCCGCCCCATGCCCTGGATTTTCAGGGACGAACAGGGGCAGGACATCGACCACCACTTCCGCAGCCGCCTGCGCATCCTGGACGACGCCCTGGGCACCATGAGCCTGGGCTGCGCCGGCGGCGGGCTGTTCCAGCTCTACCACTTCATCGCCGCCCCCGCCGTCGCCCGGGGAGAACTGGTCGAAATTCTGAAGCCCTACGCCGGCCGCTCCCGCCAGTTCAACCTCCTCTACCCCCAAAACCGCCACCTGTCTGCCCGGGTCAGGGCGTTTGTGGAGTTTGTGGTGGGGCGGGTGAGGCATACACCGAATCCCGGATGAAGGCTGCACGCATCGCATGGCTTTCCTGGCGGGGGAAAACCGCTCGGGTAACATCAAGGCCCGATCCTTGGAGCCCTTGCCCTCCCGCACGATGAT
>JAJTBM010000565.1 GCA_021286885.1 Rhodocyclales bacterium | reverse complement strand
CCCGACTTGTCCTCCGGCGAGGTTAAAACACCTATGGTTTCGGTACGCTCACGCCTCTCAGCCGCTGTCCTGCTGTCCGCCCTCGCGGCACTCTTCCTTGCTGCATCGTGGGAGTATCTGCAGCTGTCCTGGTGCGTGGGTGATCTCAAGTCTGGCACCGGAGATGTCCCTGTAGCCCTGGCGCTGGAAAATCGCGCCTTCCATATTTGCCTCGCAGGCACCCTCCTTGTCTCAAGCGCAGCCCTGCTGCACTCGTTTGGGCGAGCCAGGCGCTTCTGGTCGCGTGCCGTGGTTCTGGTGGCCGCGTCCCCAGCGCTTGGCTGGGTAGCATTCTTGGCGCTGGCCCTTTTTCCAGGCGCAGTACCTGGGCCTGTGGGTATGTGCTCTAACCCAGGCCGCCAGCACGCTGCGCTGGCAGTTTCCCTCCGGCTTTCGGCGGCCGCTCGGCTGCACGGCGGGGGAACTCGGTAATGCCCTTCCATCTGCGCACATCCCGCCCCAGGTTTTTCATCCTCATTGCAGGCCTGGGACTTTGGGGCGCCCTGCTTGCCCTGCTGGCCCAAGATGCCTGCCTCGACCTTGGGGGGGCGGTATCCGGTTCGGGGTTTGCTTGTGCGCAGCCCGACGGTTCCCTTGTCTCGATTTGGGAACTTGTTTCCCCTATGCTTGCTGTTTCTCTCGGGTTTTTGCTTCTGCTTCCGGCAGCGCTGGTCTTCCGTCTTTCCGGGCGGCGCGTCGGCGGGTCCAAGTGAAACGTCCCCGCTTGAAAAAGCCGATTCGGCTTGGAGATTGTTTTTTCCTGAAACGTGACTGGGGCACCACCATCATCGTGCCCAAGCCCTGCTGGAGACGCCGCTGATGTTCAGCCTTGAGTTCCTGATCACCTCGTTCATCGTTGTGCTCATTCCCGGCACTGGGGTCGTCTTTACCGTATCCACGGGCATTGCCCAGGGTCGGAAAGCAAGTGTGTTTGCCGCTCTGGGTTGCACGGCGGGCATCGTTCCCCATCTTTTGGCGACCGTCCTTGGTCTTGCGGCCATCATGCATACAAGCGCCCTGGCGTTCCAGGCCCTCAAGTACGCGGGTGTGGCCTACCTGTTCTATATCGCCATTGCCACTTGGCGCGATTCATCGGCTTTCGCCATCGACAGCACGACTGCCAAGAGCACAGCCCCGGGGCTCGTGCTGAAGGCGTTCCTGCTCAACATTCTCAATCCCAAGCTGACCATTTTCTTCCTGGCATTTCTCCCGCAATTTGTGCAGCCGGGAGCGACGGAACCGCTCTTGCAGCTTCTGTTCCTGAGCGCCGTGTTCATGGCCATGACGTTTGCCGTATTCGTGGCTTACGGGTTCCTTGCGCACCTGTTTCGCAAAGCAGTCATTGAATCGCCCCCTGTTCAAGCCTGGCTGCGGCGAGGCTTCGCTGCCACTTTCGCTGGCCTGGGCGCCCATCTCGCGCTCACGGAAAAATGACGCTCAACCGGCTGCCCGCATCTCCCGACGGGCGTGTCCCCTCCAGGCTGGGCGACAGGCAGCCTTCGCCTTTCAGTGCTGGGACCGATAGATGACGCCCTCAAGGGTCGGGTCGGCATAGGCATCGGCGGTGCTCAGATGGCCGTCGAAGGGCCCTAGCTTGCTGATCTCGTTACCATTTCGGAATACCAGTTGCAGGCCATGCTCCGGCTCCCAGTCACAGTTGCATTCGAAGGACGCGTACACCGCCCGATCTCCCGCACTGCGGCGGCAGATCGTTACCTCGAAACCGAAGTGCACGTGTTTCCAGACATCGTCCGGCTGGCCCACTGCGGGCAGCGTCTCTGGCTCGGGATGCCCGGCCCAGGTGTCCTGG
>JAJTBM010000564.1 GCA_021286885.1 Rhodocyclales bacterium | reverse complement strand
CTGCCAGAAGTCCGGCATCAGCCAGGGGTGCGGGTAGGAGGAGATGCCCTTGCCGTCGGTTTCCTGGCGGAAGCTGTCCATCTGCTCATCGGACAGACGGCCCAGCAGGTAGGCGCGGGAGTAGACGCCCGGCACCGAGTGGCCTTGGAAGAAAATCAGGTCGCCGTCGTGGTCGGCAGACGGGGCGTGCCAGAAGTGGGAGAAGCCCACGTCGTACAGCGCAGCAGCAGAAGCAAACGAAGCAATGTGACCACCCACGTTGGTGTGCTTGTTGGCACGCACCACCATGGCCATGGCGTTCCAGCGGATGTAGGAGTGGAGCTTGATCTCCATGTCCGCATCGCCCGGGTACTTGGGCTGCTGGTCGGCCGGAATGGTGTTGATGTACTGGGTGGTGGCGGAGTAGGGCAGATCGATGCCTTCTTCACGGGCAGATTCGATCAGCTTCTCGATCAGGAAATGCGCCCGCTCGGGGCCTTCCTGGCCAACAACGCTGGACAGTGCATCCAGCCATTCCTGGGTTTCCTGGGCGTCGATATCCGCAGCCAGGGCGTTTTGGGTGTTCGCGGCCATGGTCTTTTGTCTCCTCATGACTTGCGGTTTGTGGATGGCTGTCGGAGGGTGGGACAGCCGGGCTTCACTGCTGCTGCTGGTGGGCCGGATCACGGCCCGGGAATTTTCCGGAATATAAAACCATTTCTCGCATTGTGCAATACTGCACCGCCACATGAAATGCAGGCCTGCTGATCTGGGTCAAGAACGACACTTGGGTTGAGCTTGCGCAGGGTCAGTAGACAACAAAAAGCCGAAGGGCTTGTGGGCGCTTCGGCTGCTTGGGCAGGGTCTGGGACCGGTGTGTGTCCAAAACGCCACAGCCCTCCAGATGGAGGGCTGTGGTTGGGGGATGCACGAGGAGCGTTCGGGGCTTACCAGACCCCGGCGGGGGCTTTGAGCCTTTCCACCGGCGTGTCTTTTTGCAGGTGCTGTTCGATCAGTTCGGGGATGTCGGCCACGGTCACGCCGCTGTACATCACGTTGTCGGGATAGATCAGCACATTCGGCCCGGCCTGACAGGGGCCCAGGCAGCCGGTGTTGGTCAGCAGATACTCGGCCCACAGGTTGCGCTGCTGGAATTCCTGCTGGAAGGCCTGCCACAGGGCGTTGCAGCCTTTTTCCTGACAGGAGCCCCGGGGGTGGCCGGGGGGACGGCCCTGGACGCAGACCAGAATGTGTTTTTTCGGCTTGGGCATGGGATGGCTCCGCTCGATTCAATGTAGGGGTGCTGTCATCAAGCAGGTTTTGCGCCATTTTCAGACATCACGCTCAGGCCGCGCCGGGTACGTGGAAAGTTTTTACAAATCAGCTGCTTGGAGAAAACCTTGGGTGTGGGCGTGGAGGCCGGCGGTGGGCCGGGTGTGTCACATCCATCACATTGGGCGGTGTGGGCGCGGGCTCAGGGCTCCCGGGCTTCGGGCATCAGCGCACTCGGCGCAGCCACGGGCAGGTCGAGCCGAGG
Source organism: Rhodocyclales bacterium (assembly GCA_021286885.1). Lineage (GTDB taxonomy): Bacteria > Pseudomonadota > Gammaproteobacteria > Burkholderiales > Rhodocyclaceae > Zoogloea. The sequence goes on along the minus strand of JAJTBM010000564.1, from coordinate 334 downwards.
GGTAAAGGGCGCTGGGGCGTGCTCTGGCGATTCTTCGGGCAGTGCGGCCTGTGGGCTAGATGGGCGTGTGTTCTCTTCTTCCGGGGGGCTGCTGGCCAGGGGATGGGTGATCAGCGGAGCGTGCAAGGACGCCGATGGGGCCACGGGGGGGCTGACCCGGGGTGTGCTGGCGGGCAGCAGATGCATCAGCAGGGCCGGAACCATCAGGCTGCCCAGCAGCCCGCCCATGACCAGGCAGAACAGGCGCAGGCGTTTTTGCGAAGCTTCAAACATGCCGGCAAGATTTTACAAATCCAGGGATTGGGATTGTCGCAGGAATTTTCGTGCGCAAGGC
>JAJTBM010000563.1 GCA_021286885.1 Rhodocyclales bacterium | reverse complement strand
GGGCGCAACCTCTATGTGATGGCCGAGCTCAAGGTGCCCCTGATCTGCACCATCATCGGTGAAGGCGGCTCCGGCGGCGCCCTGGCCATTGCGGTGGGCGACCAGGTGATGATGCTCCAGTACTCCACCTATTCCGTGATCTCCCCCGAAGGCTGTGCGTCCATCCTCTGGAAGAGCGCCGACCGGGCGGCCGACGCGGCCGAGACCATGGGCATCACGGCGGCTCGCCTGAAGTCCCTGGGCCTTATCGACAAGGTGGTGAACGAGCCCGTGGGCGGTGCCCATCGGGATCACCGGGCCATGGCCCAGAACCTCAAGCGCGCCCTTCAAGACGCCCTGCGCCAAGTCTCGGAGCTGTCCCCGTCCGAACTGATCGAGCGCCGCTTTGAGCGTCTGATGAGCTACGGCAAGTTCAAGGAAATTGCCGTCGACTGATACGGCCATCGCTGCCCAGCCGGCGGGCCCGCTGTTCGACCCTCTGTTCGATCAGCTGACCGCCGCCTGGACGGCACTCCAGCATGCCCAGCCCGGTCTTCCGCCGGCCCCCCGGCTGCGGGTGGCCCTGAGCGGCGGGCTGGATTCTGTCGTCCTCCTGCACCTTCTGGTTTTGCTGCGCACCCATCTGGCCCCGCAACTGGGGCTGGAGGCCGTGCACGTCCACCACGGCCTGCTGCCCGAGGCCGATGCCTGGGCGGATTTCTGCGTCCGGTGCTGTGCGGCCTGGGATGTGCCCTGCCGGGTGCAGCGGGTGCAGGTGGCACGCCAGCACTCGGGTGGGCTGGAAGCCGCCGCCCGGGAGGCGCGCCACCGGGCGCTGGAAGGGCCCGGGGCGGATCTGTTGGTGCTGGCCCACCACCAGGATGACCAGGCCGAAACCGTGCTGTTCCGGATCTTGCGGGGGGCCGGCGTGCGCGGTGCAGCGGGCATGGCCCCGTGGCTGCCCGCCGGGCCGGGGCGGCTGGCCCGCTGGCGCCCGCTGCTGAATCAATCCAAGGAAACCCTGCGCCGCCATGCCCAGGCAGCCGGGCTGGTTTGGGTGGAGGATCCGTCCAACCAGGATCTGCATTACAGCCGTAATTTCCTGCGGCAGCAGGTTTTACCCCTCATCCAGCGCCGGTTTCCGGGCGTTGCGGGTGGGTTTGCCCGACTGGGCCGACTGGCCGGTGAGGCTGATCAGATGCTGACCGAACTGGCCCAGCTCGACCAAGCCGCGCTGGGGAGCGCCCCCTGGGCACGGGCCTCGCTTCTGGCCCTGTCTTCGGCCCGGCGCCGCAACTTGTGGCGTTATCAGCTTTCTCGCATGCAGGCCGGTTTGCCCGAAGAGGATCAGCTGCTGGAAGCCGAGCGCCAGTTTTGTGCCGATGCCGCCCGGGCGGGGGTGCAATTGCCCCTGGGAAGCGGGCTGTTGTGCTGCTATCGGGAGCACTGGTGGTGGGAGCACTCCGGGCCAGCGGCTGCCACCGAGGCCCGCGTCTGGTCGGGGGAGCCGGAGCTTGCCTGGGGGAGGGGGCGGCTGCGTTTCATCCCCGATCCGGCGGGCCTGCCCCTGGCGCCCGGTGCGCGGGTGGAGATCCGCTTGCGGGCGGGGGGGGAGCGCTTGCGCCTGCATCCGGCCCGGCCCGCCCGCAGCCTCAAAAATCTTTACCAGGAGGCAGGCATTCCTCCCTGGGAACGCCCATTGTTGCCTTTGGTGTGGGTGGACGGGGTGCTCGCCTGGGTGGGGGGCGTGGGGGCGGGGGTCTGCCCTGAGCTGGCCGAGGGGCCCCGCTGGCGCTTGGTCTGGGAAGGCCCGAACCGCTTGCCCGGAGGGCGTCAGTCTTTGGCGGGCGCCAGCAGCTGGGCCAGTTCTACCGCAGA
>JAJTBM010000562.1 GCA_021286885.1 Rhodocyclales bacterium | reverse complement strand
CGCTGAAGCGGCCATTCACCGGAAAGGTACGGGTGATGTCGGAGGCGTAGCCGTCCAGTTCGCAGCCCGCGTCGATCAGCAGCAGATCGCCGTCACGCAGTAGGCAGTTGTTCTCTACGTAGTGCAGCACGCAGGCATTGGCGCCCCCAGCCACGATGGAGCCATAGGCCGGGGCCTGGCTGCCGTGGCGGCGGAACTCGTGCAGCAGCTCGGCCTCGATCTCGTATTCCCAGGCGCCCGGGCGGCTGGCGCGCATGGCGCGCTGGTGGGCGCCGGCAGAAATCAGTGCGGCCCGGCGCATCAGGGCCAGTTCGGTTTCATCCTTGATGAGCCGCATCTCGTCGATCAGCCCGCGCACATCCCGCACCTGTTCCGGCGCCCGGACGCCAGCCCGGGCCTGGGCGCGCACCTGGTTGAGGGCGCTGGTGATGGTCTGATCCCAGGTGCTGTCGTAGCCCAGGGAGTGAAATATGGCGGGCTGGTCGGCCAGCAGCTTGGGCAGCTCGTCGGTCAGGGCTTCGATGGGGAAGGCCCCGTCGAAGGCAAATTGTTCGCGGGCGGCTTCGGGGCCGTGGCGGTAGCCATCCCAGATTTCCCGTTCCATGTCCTTGGTGCGGCAGAACAGCAGGCTGCGTGCCTCAGAGCCCGCCACAAGCACCAGTACGGCCTCGGGTTCGGTGAAGCCGGTGAGGTAGTAAAAGTAGCTGTCGAAGCGGTAGCCGTAGTGGGTATCCCGGTTGCGCACCCGTTCCGGGGCGGTGGGGATGATGGCGACGCCGCCGCCAGCCGCCTGCAGGGTTTGCAGCAGGCGCTGACGTCGGGCCTGGAAGGGAGCGGGATCGAAGGACATGGGTCGGGTGTGGGGGCTGGTGGTATGGGGGGTGAAGCGTATGCAAGCTTACTCTGATTGGCTGGCCTTGCGGCGCTGCAGCAGCGCATCCAGTTCGGCCAGTCGGGCGGGTGTGCCCACGTCCACCCACAGGCCATCCAGTCGGGCGCCGGTCACGGCCTGGTCGGCCATGGCGGCGCGCAGCAGGGGGGCGAGGCGGGCCGGCTGGCTGGGATCAACGCCCGCAAACAGGGCTGGATGGTAGGCGCCGATGCCGGCAAAGGTGCGGCGTTCGCCGCCCGCATCCTGCACCGAACCATCGGGCATCAGGCCGAAATCCCCTTCCGGGTGATGCTCCGGGTTGGGCACCAGCAGCAGGTGGGCCCGGGGCCCGTCCGCCTTGAGCTGGCGGGCGGCGGCGATCAGGGGGGCGAGGGCCCCATCCCAGAACACATCGCCGTTGAGCACCAGGAAAGGCTCATCCCCCAGCAGGGGCAAGGCCCGGGCGATGCCGCCGGCGGTTTCGAGGGCGCTGCCTTCGGGCGACCACTGGATGTGCACGCCGTAGCGTGCGCCATCACCCAGGGCCTCTTCGAGCCGGGCGCCCAGGTGGGCATGGTTGATCACCAGCGCCCGGATGCCGGCTGCGGCGAGACGTTCGATGTGCCACACGATCAGCGGTTTGCCCCCCACCGCCAGCAGCGGCTTGGGGCAGTGATCGGTGAGGGGGCGCATTCGCTCGCCCCGACCGGCGGCCAGGATCATGGCTTTCATGGGTGGGGCTCCGGGTTCAGCACTTAAAACGAGTAGCCCACATCGGTGATGGTGGGTTCCAGCTGTTCCAGCAGGCGCAGCAGGGGCTTGAGGGGCTGGTAGCGTTCGCAGGTCTTGCGCAGGTAGTGCAGCACCAGCGGCATGTCCTTCAGGTAGCCATCCTTGCCGTCCCGGTGGTAGAGGCGGGCGAAGATGCCGAGCACCTTGATGTGGCGCTGTACGCCCATCCATTCGAAGTCCCGGTGGAACTCGGC
>JAJTBM010000561.1 GCA_021286885.1 Rhodocyclales bacterium | reverse complement strand
TTTCGTGCTGGCGACCGAGGCTGCGCATCTGCTGCTGCCCACCATCCGCAGCCGTTGCCAGACCTGGACTTTTCCGCGTCCCCAGGCCGACGCGGCCCACGCCTGGTTGGCAGCCCAGGGCAATCAGGATGCGCCGGCGCTGCTGGCCTTTGTGGGCGGCATGCCCCTGGCGGCCCAGGCCTTGGCCGAAGCGGGCGGGGCAGCCCAGCTCCAGCGCTTCGTGACCGACATCGGCGGCCTGCCCCAGCGCTCTGCGCTGCATCTGGCGGGGGATTGGGAAACCTGGATCAAGAGCAAGGAGGCCCAGGCCAGCGGGCTCACCCTCGCCACCCTGGCCGACTGGCTCCAGCGCTGGGTCGCGGATCTGGTCAGCCTGCGTCTGGGCGGCCCGGTGCGCTTCTTCCCGACCCATCAAGCCGCGCTTGCGGCCCTGGCCCAAAGGCTGGGGGTGGATGGGGCCCTGGCCTGTTACAATGAAGTCACCCAGTCGCGCCGGGTGTCCCAACACCCGCTCAATGCGCGGCTTTTCCTTGAAGACATGCTCCTGCGGTATGCCCGCAGTTTGAGCCGGCCTGCTGGATCAACGGTACGCAAATGAACGATGCGGTGAAACGGCCTGCGGCAGCGCGGCCCAGTGTGCTCTCCCTCAACATCAACTCCAAATCCGCCCTCTACGCGGCCTACATGCCCTTCATCAAGAACGGTGCATTGTTCGTGCCGACGGCCCGGGAGTACAAGATCGGGGACGGCATCTTCATGCTGCTGCAACTCATGGAAGACCCGACCAAGCACCCGGTTACGGGCACCGTGGTGTGGGTGACGCCGGCCAATGCCCAGGGCAATAAGACCCAGGGCATCGGCGTTCAGTTTGGCTCGGATGAAGCAGGCCAGGTGGTGCGCCACCGGATTGAACAGGTACTGGCCGGCCACTTGGGCTCGGCCCGACCGACCCACACGATTTAACGCTCAAAGAAGCCCCAACCCTGGCGCCACCAGGCCCGGTCGCGACGCGCCCCCGCGTTGCTCCGGGCCGCGTGCTTTGCGCTCCCCGACTTTGCAGGACCGACTTTGCAGAATTTCCCCCCCGCCATGCTTGTAGATTCCCACTGCCACCTGGATTTTCCGGATCTCATCAACCAGGAAGAGGCCATGCTTGCTGCCATGGCCGAAAATGGCGTGACCCACGCCCTGTGCGTTGCGGTCAAGCTCGAAACTTTGCCCGGCGTGCTGGGCGTGGCCGAGCGCCATCCCCATATTTACGCCTCGGTGGGCGTGCACCCGGACAACGCGGAATGCGAGGAACCGGACGAAGCCCGCCTGCTCGAACTCGCCGCCCACCCCAAGGTGGTCGCCATTGGCGAAACCGGGCTGGACTACTACTGGCACAAGGATGCCCCCGAATGGCAGCGGGCGCGTTTTCGCACCCACATCCGGGCCGCCAAGCGCTGCGCCAAGCCCCTCATCATCCACACCCGGGATTCTGCCGCCGACACCCTGCGCGTGATGGCCGAAGAAGAGGCCGGCGTGGCCGGTGGGGTGATGCACTGCTTCACCGAGAGCCTGGAGGTGGCCCGGGCCTCCCTGGAGCTGGGCTTTTACATTTCCCTCTCGGGCATTGTCAGCTTCAAGAACGCCGCATCCCTGCGCGAAGTGGCCCGCTATGTGCCTGCCGACCGGCTGCTGGTGGAGACCGACTCGCCCTATCTGGCGCCGGTGCCCTTCCGGGGCAAGACCAACCAGCCGGCCTACGTGCGCCACGTGGCCCAGGCGGTGGCCGATGCCCGGGGCGAAACCCTGGCCCACATTGCCGAAATCACCACGACCAACTTCTTCCGTTTGTTCAAGGATGCCCGCCCATGAAAG
>JAJTBM010000560.1 GCA_021286885.1 Rhodocyclales bacterium | reverse complement strand
ATGGCCGCCCTGTTCATCGCCCAGGCCACCAACACCGAGCTGACCCTGACCCAGGAGCTGACCATCCTCGGCGTGGCCATGCTGACCTCCAAGGGCGCCAGCGGCATCACCGGCGCCGGCTTCATCACCCTGGCCTCCACCCTGGCCGTGGTGCCCACCATCCCGGTGGCCGGCATGGCCCTGATCCTGGGTATCGACCGCTTCATGAGCGAAGCCCGCGCCCTGACCAACTTCGTGGGCAACGCCGTGGCCACCGTGGTGGTGTCTGCCTCCGAGAAGGAACTGGACCGCACCCGTATGAACCAAGTGCTGAACGGCGAACTGCCGGCCGTGGAGGCTGTGGTCGAAGGCAAGCCCGCCATGGCTGCCCGGTGATCTGATTTCAAAAATACCCTGTTCAGCCCCATCCCCCGGGGCTGGACAACCCCCTGGCCGGCCTGGTGCGCATGCATCTGGCCGGTTTTTTTTGGGTTTTGGGCCTAAACACCTTGACTGGGCTGGATTTTTGACTAAAATGGCGTGCTCTGAGATTCTGTTTGGCGGCGCAAGCCTTCAGCAGCATCCCCCCGATGCCTTGGTGGTGAAATTGGTAGACACGCTATCTTGAGGGGGTAGTGACGCAAGTCGTGCGAGTTCGAGTCTCGCCCAAGGCACCAGCAGTACTGCAGTACCCCATCAAACCCGCCCCGAGCGGGTTTTTTGTTGTCTGGCGCCCGCCCGAAGCCGGGCTCGCCTGTGCGAAGATAACCATCCCCCCTGTTCAATGCACTTCAGAGAAACAGACATGGATAACACGGATATCAAGCACATCGACCGCATTGCCCTGACCCGTCACACCTGCAAGGCCTACGACCCGACGCGCAAGGTGGCGCCCGAGAAGATCGAGCAACTCAAGACCCTGCTGCGCTTTGCGCCGTCTTCGGTGAATTCCCAGCCCTGGCATTTTTTCATCGCCCACACCGATGCCGCCAAGGCCCGAGTGGCCAAGGGCACGCCCGATGGCACGCCCTTCGCCGCCAACGGGGGCAAGGTGAAGAATGCCTCCCATGTGGTGGTGCTGTGCGCCCGCACCCGGCTGGAGGATGCCCATCTGGCCGCCCTGCTGGCCCAGGAAGACAAGGATGGCCGTTTCCCCACCCCCGAGGGCAAGGAAATGCAGAACAAGGGCCGCAGCTTCTACGTGGGCCTGCACCAAAACCAGCTGCAAGACGTGCCTGAATGGGCCAGCAAGCAGGTTTACCTGGCCCTGGGCACCCTGCTGCTGGGCGCGGCCACCCTGGAGATCGACGCGACCCCCATCGAGGGCTTCGACGCAGCCCTGCTGGATGCCGAACTGGGCCTCGCCGAGCAGGGCCTCAAGAGCGTGGTGCTGGTGGCCCTGGGCTACCGGAGTGAGGATGATTTCAACGCCAAGCTGCCCAAATCCCGCCTGCCGGCAGCGGCGGTGATCACCGAGCTGTAAGCCCGGTCACTCCTGGCTTGATGATGTGACCAGACGGCGCCTGCGGGCGCCGTTGGCGTGTGTGGAGGTTGGTGGAGATCGGTGGAGATCGCTGAAGGGGGCGTTTAGTCGTACTTGACCGGCTCCGGGCGGATCACCGGCTTGCCGGCCTTGTTCCAGGCTTCAAAGCCCCCGGCCAGGGAGCGCACGTTGTTGTAGCCCATGTCCATCAGCGTGCTTGCAGCCAGGGCCGAGCGGCCGCCGCCCTGACAGTACACCACAATCGGCAGGGCCCGGTCGTTCAGCTGGGGCATCATCGAGAGCTTGAATTCCAGCAGCCCCCGGGGAATCAGCATGGCGCCGGGCAGGTGGCCGGCGGCGTATTCGTCGGCCTCGCGCACGTCGATCAGGGCATCGGCCTTGA
>JAJTBM010000559.1 GCA_021286885.1 Rhodocyclales bacterium | reverse complement strand
CGGCGGCTTGCCTTCGGCTTCGAGCTTGGCGCGCACTTCCTCGGTGTCGGCCACCACGAAATCGGTGATGCCCTTGACCAGCGCGTGGGAAAGGCGCGCCTCGACGGGCTGCTCACGCCAGGACAGATCCGGCCCGGAATCCTTGGCCTTGCCTTCCTTCACCGTCTGCGCGAACTCCACCAGCGCCTCGCCGGCGCCGGGGTGGCGGTTGAGCACCACGTCCTCGACCTTGGCGCGCAGCTCGGGCTCCAGGTCGTCGTAGACGCCCAGCATGCCGGCGTTGACGATGCCCATGCTCATGCCGGCCTTGATGGCGTGGTACAGGAACACGGTGTGGATCGCCTCGCGCACCGGGTCGTTGCCGCGGAAGCTGAAGCTCACGTTGGAGACACCGCCGCTGATCTTGGCGTAGGGCAGGTTGGCCTTGATCCACGCCACCGCGTTGATGAAGTCCACGGCGTAGTTGTCGTGTTCCTCGATGCCGGTGGCGATGGCGAAAATGTTCGGGTCGAAGATGATGTCTTCGGGCGGGAAGCCGATACCCACCAGCAGATCGTAGGCGCGCTGGCAGATCTCGGTCTTGCGGGCGAAGGTGTCGGCCTGGCCCTTCTCGTCGAAGGCCATCACGATGACCGCGGCGCCGTACTGGCGGCACAGGCGCGCCTGGCGCAGGAACTCGGCCTCGCCTTCCTTCATCGAGATGGAGTTGACCACGCCCTTGCCCTGGATGCACTTGAGGCCGGCCTCGATCACGCTCCACTTGGAGGAGTCGATCATGATGGGCACCCGGGAGATGTCCGGCTCGGAGGCGATCAGCTTGAGGAATTTCTCCATGGCGGCCATGGAATCCAGCATGGCCTCGTCCATGTTGATGTCGATCACCTGGGCGCCGTTCTCCACCTGCTGGCGGGCCACGGCGAGGGCGTCATCAAAGCGGCCTTCCAGAATCATCCGGGCAAAGGCGCGGGAGCCGGTCACGTTGGTGCGCTCGCCCACGTTCACGAAGAGGCTGTCCGCCCCCACGTTGAAGGGCTCCAGGCCCGACAGGCGCAGCTTCTTTTCGAGGGTGGGCACGGTGCGCGGGGTCACCAGGCTCACCGCATCGGCCACCGCCTTGATGTGGGCCGGGGAGGTGCCGCAGCAGCCGCCCACGATGTTCACCAGCCCGGCGCGGGCCCATTCGCCGATGGAGGCGGCCAGCTGCTCGGGGGTTTCGTCGTAGCCGGTGGGCGAGAGGGGGTTGGGCAGGCCGGCGTTGGGGTGGGCCGACACGAAGGTGTCGCACACGTTGGAGAGCTCTTCCACGTACTGGCGCAGCTCTTCGGCCCCCAGGGCGCAGTTCAGGCCGAAGCTGATCGGGCGGGCGTGGGAGAGGGAGTTCCAGAAGGCTTCGGCGGTCTGGCCCGAGAGGGTGCGGCCCGAGCTATCGGTGATGGTGCCGGAAACCATCACCGGCAGGCGCTGGCCCAGATCGCCGAACAGCTTCTCGACCGCGAACACCGCCGCCTTGGCGTTGAGGGTGTCGAACACGGTCTCGATCAGCAGGATGTCGGCGCCGCCTTCCACCAGGCCCCGGGCGGCATCGTAGTAGTCATCCACCAGCGCATCGAAGCTGATGTTGCGGAAGCCCGGATCGTTCACGTCCGGCGAGATCGACAGGGTACGGGAGGTGGGGCCCACCACGCCGGCACAGAAACGCGGCTTGGCCGGGTTGGCGGCGGTGTATTCGTCGCACAGCTGGCGCACCAGACGGGCGCCTTCCACGTTCAACTCGTAGGCGACATGGGCCAGCCCGTACTCGGCCTGGGACACCCGGGTGGCGTTGAAGGTGCAGGTCTCGATGATGTCGGCCCCGGCCTCCAGGTAGG
>JAJTBM010000052.1 GCA_021286885.1 Rhodocyclales bacterium | reverse complement strand
ACGGAAAAGCGTGCAGTGCACCAAACCCACGGGCGCCTCAGGCTGTCTCGGAGAACAGCTCACGGCCCACCAGCATCCGGCGGATTTCGCTGGTGCCGGCGCCGATTTCGTAGAGTTTGGCATCGCGCCACAGGCGGCCGGTGGGGTATTCGTTGGTGTAGCCCACACCGCCCAGAACCTGGATCGCCTCACCGGCCATCCAGGTGGCCTTTTCGGCGGCGTACAGAATCGCTCCGGCGGCATCCTTGCGCAGGCTGCGGGCGTGGTCGGTGTGGTCGCAGGCCTGGCCCACCGCGTACACATAGGCCCGGGTGGCCATCCAGGTGGTGTACATGTCGGCCAGTTTGCCCTGCATGAGCTGGAATTCGCCGATGGGCTGGCCGAACTGCTCGCGCTCGTGCAGATAGGGCAGCACCACGTCCATGCAGGCGGCCATGATCCCGAGGGGGCCGCCGCACAGCACGGCACGCTCGTAATCCAGCCCGCTCATGAGCACCCGCACCCCGTTGCCCTCGCCCCCGAGCACGTTCTCGGCGGGCACTTCCACGTCGTCGAAGAACAGCGGGTAGGTGTTGGAGCCGCGCATCCCCAGCTTGTCGAGGTGGTGGCCGTGGGTGAAGCCGGCCATGCCCTTTTCGATGATGAAGGCGGTGATGCCCTTGGGGCCGGCGTTCACGTCGGTCTTGGCATAGACCACCAGGGTGTCAGCGTCGCCCCCGTTAGTGATCCACATCTTGGAACCGTTGAGGATGTAGCGGTCGCCCTTTTTGTCGGCGCGCAGCTTCATGGACACCACATCGGAGCCCGCATTGGGCTCGGACATGGCCAGGGCGCCGATGTGGTCGCCGGAAATCAGCTTGGGCAAATATTTCTGGCGCTGGGCCTCGGTGCCGTTACGGCGGATCTGGTTGATGCACAGATTGGAGTGGGCACCGTAAGACAGCCCCACCGAGGCCGAGGCGCGGGAGACTTCTTCCAGCGCGATGATGTGGGCCAAATAGCCCATGTTGGAGCCGCCGTATTCCTCAGGGGCGGTCATCCCGTGCAGGCCCAGGTCACCGAGCTTTTTCCACAGGTCGGGGGGGAAGAAGTTGTCCCGGTCGATGGCCGCCGCCCGGGGGGCAATTTCTTTGGCGGCAAAGGCCTGAATGGTGTCGCGCAGGGCGGTGATGGTCTCACCGAGGGGGCCGAACTGAAAATCCAGCCCCGGAAGATTGATGCTCATGGTTTGGTCTCCTCGATCTTTTTATCCGGCCAGCGTGTTGTGACCTGGTTTCGTTACCGCAAGGGCAGGCGCGTGTGCCTACCCATTTGCATTACGTTTACGTAAACGTAAACTAACCACAAAAAAAATCAAGCACCCGCCCCCCGATTAGCCGGTCTGCTCCCCTGCGTCGGCCAGCAGGTCGCGGCATTGGCCTTCGAGCAGGTCGATTTCGGCCAGCACGGCGATGATGTCTTCCTTTTGCTGCTCGATGGCGGCCCGGCGCTCGGCCAGCACATTCAGAAAGCGGCGCAGCTGGGGCGCGGAGTTGCGCACCCCGTCGTACATGCCCAGCAGTTCGCCGATTTCGGCCAGCGAAAGGCCCAGGCGCTTGCCGCGCAGGATAAGGCGCAGCAGGGTGCGGTCGCGCTTGGAGTAAACCCGGTTGCGTCCCACCCGGGTCGGGGCCAGCAGACCTTCATCCTCGTAGAAACGGATCGCCCGGGGGGTGATGCCAAACTCGCGGGAAAGATCGCTGATGGTGTAGGTTTGGTCCTGGCTCATGAATCTGCGGTGCACAATCGGCACGAATACTTCGTAAATGCTTCGATACTTTGATACTTGGCCTGCTGTTTTTAACAGGCCGGATGAGCCAGTAAATCAGATTTCGCCGATACGGGCAACGCAGACCGCCCAGCCCGGCCCCTGAAACACCCCTAAAAAAACCCAAAACCCAAGGAGAACACCCATGTCCCCCCCCATCCAAGCCCAGCCCGGGATCGAATATCCCTTCCCCGACCGCCCCGCCCCGGGCACCACCTTGTGTATCGCGCCGGGGGTGCACTGGGTGCGCATGGCCCTGCCCTTCGCGCTGGATCACATCAACCTGTGGGTGCTCGAAGAAGATGACGGCCTCGTGGTGGTGGATACGGGCTACGGGCTGGACGAGACCAAGGCCGCCTGGGAAAGCGTGCTCGCCCCGTTTGGCAAACCGGTGACGCGCGTCATCGTGACCCACTGCCACCCGGATCACCTGGGCCTCGCCCAATGGCTGGCCGAACGGGACGGCGCCCCGGTGCTGATGACCCAGGGCGAATACCTGGCCGCCCACGCACTCTGGAACCAGCTCCCCGGCTTCTGCACCCCCGACATGGTGGCCCAGTTCCGCACCCACGGGCTGGACGAGGCCCGGCTGGAAGCCCTGTCGCGCCGGGGCAACGCTTACCGCAAGGGCATCCCCGCCCTGCCCGGGCGCTATCAGCGCCTGTACGACAATGACCTGATTCGGATTGGGGGGGACGACTGGCGCGTGATGGTCGGTTACGGCCACGCGCCCGAACACGCCGCTTTGTATTGTGCAGCGCAGAATCTGCTGATTTCGGGTGACATGCTATTGCCACGCATTTCCACTAACGTGAGCGTGTTTGCCGCCACCCCGGAGGATGATCCCCTCGCCCGTTTCCTGTATTCAATCAGCACTTTCAAGCAGTTGCCAGCAGTTACGCTCGTGCTACCATCCCACGGGAGTCCTTTCCGTTCCATTGGCATCCGCGTCGATGAGCTCCACGCGCATCACGCGGCCCGCTGTGCGGAGCTGCTCGCTGCCTGTGAAGTGCCCCGCAGTGCCGGAGACTTGCTTGCAACCCTGTTCCCGCGTGCGCTGGATACCCATCAGGTCATGTTTGCCATGGGGGAGGCCATCGCCCACCTGAACCACCTGGAGCACAAAAGGGAGGTGTGCCGAGTGGTGGGGTCAGATGGCGTCGTCCGTTTCGTCAAAAGCAACTAAACACTTAGGAGAGCCCAACAATGGCTGCGCCCGAAAAAGAAGTCGCCAAGTCCGAATTGCCTGATCCCAAAGAAATCGCCAAGACCTTCTCCGAGGTCGCGCAGCGGGCTTCCAAACTGCTGGCTGACCACATGCAGAAGCAGCTCCAGAACGGCCTTACTCCGCCCGCCGACGAGCTGGGCATCGCCCAGGCCTTCATGGACATGATGGGCAAGCTGATGGCCAACCCCTACCGGCTGGCCCAGGCCCAGATGAACCTGGTGTGGGATTACTTCTCCCTGTGGCAACACTCCATGCTGCGCTTCAGCGGCATGGCCCCCGCCGCCCCGGTGGCCGCCCCCGCCAAGGACGACAAGCGCTTCAAGGATGAAGAGTGGCAAGAACACTTCCTGTTTGATTTCATCAAGCAGTCCTACCTGATCACCGCCCGCCACATCCACGACACCGTGAGCCACGTGGACGGCCTGGATGAGCAGAGCCAGAAGAAGGTCAACTTCTACACTCGTCAGTACATCGACGCCCTGTCCCCCTCCAACTTCGCGCTGACCAATCCGGAAGTCTTCCGCGAAACCATGAAGTCCCAGGGCCAGAACCTGATCAAGGGCCTCAACAACCTGCTGCGCGATGTGGAAGACGGCGGCGGCAACCTGCGCGTGCGCATGACCGACACCACCGCCTTCGAGCTGGGCCGCAACGTGGCCACCACTCCGGGCAAGGTGGTGTTCCAGAACGAAATGATGCAGCTGCTGCAATACACGCCGACCACCCCGGATGTGTCCAAGCGCCCGCTGATGATCGTTCCGCCCTGGATCAACAAGTTCTACATCCTCGACCTGCGCGAGAAGAACTCCTACATCAAGTGGTGTGTGGATCAAGGCCACACCGTGTTCGTGATCTCCTGGGTGAACCCGGACGAGCGTCAGGCCGAGCGCAGCTTTGATTCCTACGTGCTGGACGGCACCCTGGCTGCGGTCGACGCCATTGTCGAACAAACCGGCGCCAAGGAAATCAACGCCGCCGGCTACTGCCTGGGCGGCACCCTGCTCGCCACCACCCTGGCCTACATGGCCGGCAAGCGTGACAAGCGGATCGCCTCCGGCACCTTCTTCACCACCATGACCGACTTCTCCGAGCCGGGCGAACTGGGCGTGTTCATCGACGAAGTCCAGGTCTCCAGCCTCGAAAAGAAGATGTTCGAGCGCGGCTACCTGGAAGGCTCCGAAATGGCCGGCACCTTCAACATGCTGCGTGCCAACGACCTGATCTGGTCCTTCGTGGTCAACAACTACCTGATGGGCAAGGATCCCTTCCCCTTCGATCTGCTGTACTGGAACTCCGACTCCACCCGGATGCCGGCCAAGATGCACAGCTTCTACCTGCGCAACATGTACATGCAGAACCTGCTCAAGGAGCCGGGCGGCATCGAAATCGGCGGCGTGGGCATCGACCTGGGCAAGATCAAGGTGCCCTGCTACTTCATCTCCACCATCGAAGACCACATCGCCCCGTGGAAGAGCACCTACATGGGTGCCCGCAACTTCGGCGGCGCCGTGCGCTTCGTGCTGGGTGGTTCCGGCCACATCGCCGGCATCGTCAATCCGCCGGCAGCCAACAAGTACGGCTACTGGACCAACCCGGCAGCCAAGCTGCCCGCCACCCCGGACGAGTTCTTCGCCAGCTCCGTGCAACACCCGGGCTCCTGGTGGACCGACTGGCAAGCCTGGCTGCTCGGCCAGGACTCCGAAAAGGTGCCCGCCCGTGATCCGGTGCAAGGCAAGCTCAAGGTGCTGGAAGACGCACCGGGCTCCTACGCCAAGATCCGTCTGGACGCCAAGAAGGCTGCCTGACCACGATCTGACCGATCCTGGTTCAAGCCTGGCCCGCGCCTCCCCGGAGGTAAAGGGCCGCTGACAAGGGGGGCTTCGGCCCCCCTTGTGCATTAGGGGTGGCCCCCGCCCCCAGCATCTTCAGTATGCTTCTGCATCTTCCTTTTGTTGACCCGACCCAGAACCATCGTGGCCACCTATCCGCTCCCCACCGCCTTTCCCTTCGGCTTTCCCGTGGTGCTCGACACCAACACCATCCTCGCCCTCTGGATGTTCCAGGACCCGGCCCTGCCCCACCTGCGCGCCGCCGCCGACTCGGGCCACCTGATCCTGGTCACCCGGGACGATTGCCTCGAAGAACTGGCCAAGGTGCTGGCCTACCGCCAGTTTGGCCAAAGCCCCGAACAACAGGCCGCCCTGCTGGCCGCCTATACGGAACTCAGCCGCCCGGTGGAAAAGGACGACTGGCCCACCTGGGAACTGCCCCGCTGCCTGGATCGGGACGACCAGAAATTCCTTGAACTGGCCCGGGACAGCGGCGTGCCCCTGCTGGTGACCCGCGACAAACTGCTGCTCAAGCTCGCCAAACGGCCCGCCATCGCCGCCCATTTCGCGATTCTGACCCCGGAAAAGCTCGAAACCCTGCTGGCTGCCCAGGCCGCAGCCGCAGCCTGATCAACCCTCAAGCCCAAAGGAATCATACCGTATCATGTATTACGGAATTACCGACATCATAAGCTTCGTTCTTGGTACGATATTCATCGTACTGCTGCCCGGGCCCAACTCCCTGTACGTGATGAGCGTGGCCTCCCGCTGGGGTGTCAAGGAAGGCTACAAGGGCGCCTGTGGGATCTTTGCTGGCGATGCAATCCTGATGCTGCTGTCGGCCTCGGGCATGGCCTCCCTGCTCCACGCCACGCCCCAGCTGTTTGGCGTGTTCAAGTACATCGGCGCCGCCTATCTGGCCTGGCTGGGCCTTAATCTGCTGCGGGGCGCAGTCCGCGCCTGGCGCGGAGAAGCCGGTGCCGACACCGCCGCCAGCCTCACCGCCACCCCGGGCAATCCTTTCCGCACGGCCCTCATCATCAGCCTGATGAATCCCAAGGCGATCCTGTTCTTCGTCTCGTTCTTCATCCAGTTTGTCGATCCGGGCTACGCCCATCCGGGGATCTCGTTTGTGATCCTGGGGGCCATCGTGCAGGTGTTCAGCGCCCTGTATCTGTCGGCCCTGATCTTTGGCGGCAACCGCCTCGCCCAACTGTTCCGCCAACGCCGCCGCCTCGCAGCGGGCGCCACCGGCGGCGTGGGCGGGCTGTTTTTGGGCTTCAGCCTGAAACTGGCGGGCAGCAGCCTGAACTGAAAACTGCCGCGCAAGGCAGGGCAGGGCGCGGCACCGCCGGCCTCGTTTTTATAGCCCAAGCCCCTGAAATTTCAACAAAAAAGCCCACCCGAACGCGCCATACTCAGCGCCGGGTGGGCTTTGTGTTTCAAGGGGCGAATGAAGAAATGAGGTTCAGGCGCCCGCCAGCCGCCGCCGCAATTCGATCAGATAGCGCAGCCCGGCCACGGCCCGGCTGCCGTACCAGGACACCATTTCTCCGTCGATCAGGTCGGCAGGCCGGCCCAGGTGCTGGGCCACCTCGGCCAGATGGGTTTCGCGGAAACGGTAGGGTTCCGACGACAGGAAGACGCGCTCCACCTCGTGCTGCCACGGGGCGCCCCAGTCGAAGGCCGGGTAGCGGGGTTCGATCACGCCGGGCACGGTATCCCAGCCCACCCGTGCCAGGCAGGCGGAGATATAGGTGGAGCACGCCACCGTCATCCACGGCTCGCGCCAGATCAGGTAAAGCACCCGCTCCCGGGGCAGCGCGGCGCCTAAGGCGGCTGCGTCGGCCAGGGCCGCATCCAGGGCTGATACCAGCCGTTCGGCGACGGTCTCCCGATCAAAAATTCCGCCCAACAGCCGGTAGAGCGCCCGATTGTCTTCGGGGGTGCAGGGGTGGGTGACGATCACCCGGACGCCCCAGCGGGTGATTTCTTCCATCACCTCGCGCCGGTTTTCGTCGATATTGACGATCACATGGGTCGGCGCCTGCTGACGCAGCTTGTCCAGATGCACATCCTTGGTGCCGCCCAGCTTGGGCACCTGCTTCAGAAAATCCCGGGGATGCACGCAGAAGCCGGTGCGCCCGACCAGGGCGCTGCCCAGATCCAGGTCACACACCAGCTCGGTGATGGAGGGCACGAGGGAGACGATGCGGGGGGCCGGGCCCGCCACGGGATGGGCTTGCCCGAGGGCATCGGTGAATACCCGGGGGGCGCGGGGGAGCGTGTCGGTTTTCATGGCGCCAGTATCGCAGAAGGAGAAACCCTTGCTCCATACTTGGAACTCGGCGGGATAGGGCTTACTCTCCTGCCATGCAACGAGGGGCAGACCCCGCAGCCACGGAGATAAAACATGAAGATCGGCGTTCCAAGGGAAACCAAGAATCACGAATACCGGGTGGGCCTGACCCCGGGGGCGGTACGCGAGGCCGTTGCCCACGGGCATGAGGTCTTTGTGGAGTCTGGCGCCGGACACGGCATCGGGGCCAGCGATGCCGACTACGAAAAGGCCGGCGCCAAGATCACCCTGAGCGCCGACGACGTGTTCGAGGCCGCCACCCTGATCGTCAAGGTCAAGGAGCCCCAGGCCGAAGAACGCGCCCGGCTCAAGCCCCATCACGTGCTGTTCACCTACCTGCACCTGGCCCCCGATCCGAGCCAGGCCGAAGACCTGCTGGCGAGCGGTGCCACCGCCATCGCCTACGAAACCGTCACCGGCCCCGGCGGCACCCTGCCGCTGCTGGCGCCCATGTCAGAAGTGGCGGGCCGCATGAGCATCCAGGCCGGCGCCGCCGCCCTGGAAAAATCCCACGGCGGGCGCGGCGTGCTGCTGGGCGGCGTGCCGGGCGTGGAGCCGGGCCGGGTGGTGATCATCGGTGGCGGCAACGTGGGCAACAACGCCGCCCACACCGCCATGGGCATGGGCGCCGACGTGACCATTCTGGACAAATCCCTGCCGGTGCTGCGCCATCTGGATGAAATCTACGGGGGCCGGGTCAAGACCCTCTACGCCACCCGGGACGCCATCGAACGCCTGGTGCTGCAGGCCGATCTGGTGATCGGCGCAGTGCTGGTGCCCGGCGCCACCGCCCCCAAGCTGGTGACCCGGGACATGCTGGCCCACATGAAACCCGGCGCGGTGATCGTGGACGTGGCCATCGACCAGGGCGGCTGCTTTGAAACCTCCCGCCCCACCACCCATGCCGACCCCACCTATGTGGTGGATGGCGTGGTGCATTACTGCGTTTCCAACATGCCCGGCGCCGTGGCCCGCACCGCCACCTACGCCCTCAACGCGGCCACCCTGCCCTATGTGCTGGCCCTGGCCGACAAGGGCTGGAAAGACGCCCTCAAGGACGACGCGGGCCTGCGCGCCGGCCTCAATGTGTGCAAGGGCAACGTGACCCATCCCCAGGTGGCCGAAGCCCTCGGCAAGCCCTACCTGCCGGCGATTACCCAACTGGGCTGATCCCGCCAGACAGCGGCGGCACCCACGACGGGGCACCTACGGGTGCCCCGTGGCGTTTTCGGAACCCCTTGACAAGGGCCCGTGGCTGGTCAATTATCTGCCTATGCAGTAATTGACCAAACCAACAATGTCCACCCCCAACGCAGCCCCCGCCTTCTACACCGTCGAAAACTACCACCAGCAGGACAGCATCGGCTTCCTGCTGCACCAGGCCAAAGTGCGCCTGACCCAGCACATCGACGAGCAGATCAGCGGCCACGGCATCACCGCTGCCCAATGGGCGGTGCTCAAGCAGATGAGCGCCGGCACCACCGCCAGCGCCCTGTGCCGCTGCTCGGGCCACGACACCGGCTCCATGACCCGGATGCTGGATCGCCTTGAAGAAAAAGGCCTGATCTGCCGCGAACGCAGCACCACCGACCGGCGCGTGGTGGAACTCCACACCACCCCCGCCGGCCAGGAATTACTGGGCCAGGTGGTACCCCTGGTGGTGAATGCCCTCAACCAATCGCTGCAGGGCTTCAGCGCCGAAGAGTTTGAACTGGCCAAATCCCTGCTGCGCCGGATGATCGGCAATCTGGACGAACACCGGGAAAGCTGAGCCGGGGCGTCCCGGTCAGTCTGGCGGCGGCAGCCCCGCCGCTTTTTTGTAACAAATAGCTGCCTAGGCAGAAACAGCTTAACCAAACTCAGACATGACAGGAAAAACCATGCGTGCATCCCTGACTTTCCTGCTCCCGCTGCTGGCCCTGCTGGGTGCCTGCGCCAGCCCCGACGGCCTCGGCCCCCGGGGCCGGATCAGCGAGGGGGCCCAGCTCGCCCAGGCCAATCCCCGCAGCCTCCCCACCAAGGCCCAGGCCGCCCCTGCCGACGCCCGCTGGTGGCAGCAGTACGGCGACGCTCAACTCGACCAACTGATCGACCAGGCCCTCGCCGCCAGCCCCAGCCTCGAACTCGCCCAGGCCCGTCTGGATCAGGCCCGGGCCGCAGCCGGGCTGGCCGCCTCGGCGGACGGGCTGCACGCCAATGCCAACATCGATAGCACGCAACAACGTCTGTCAGAGCACTACATTTACCCGACCGGGCTGGCCGGCACCTATACCAGCATCAACCGGGCCGCCCTGGACTTCAGCTATACCCTCGATCTGTGGGGCCGCAACCGCGCCGCGCTGGCGGCCGCCCTGGGCCAGGAAGCCGCCGCCCGGGCAGATCTGGCCCAGGCCCGGCTGATCCTGGCGAGCGCCATCACCCGCAGCTACATCCAGCTGGATCGGGTGCTCCAGCAGCGCCAGGTGGCCGCAGCCCGCCTCGCCCAACAACAAGCCCTGGGGGATTTGATCCGCCAGCGTCAGGCCGCCGGGCTGGAAACCCGCGCCGAAGTCCAGCAAAGCCACGCCCAGACCGACAACGCCCAGGCCGAACTGATCGCCCTGGATGCCCAGGCCACCCTGCTGCGCCACCAGCTCGCCGCCCTGGCAGGCCAGGGGCCGGATCAGACCCTGGCGCTCCATGCCCCCCAGCTGCGTGACCCGGGCACACCGCCGGCCACCCTGCCCGCCGACCTGCTCGGCCAGCGCCCCGACCTGCGCGCCCTGCGCTGGCGGGTGGAAGCCGGCCAGGACGCCGCCGAGGCCGCCCGGGCCGAGTTCTACCCCAACGTGGATCTGACCGGCTTTGTGGGCCTCCAATCCCTGGGGCTGGACTCGCTCGCCAAGGGCGGCAGCCGCATCCTGGGGGTGGGCCCGGCGATTCATCTGCCGATATTCGACCAAGGCCGGCTGCGCGCCCAGCTCGCCGAACGCTTTGCCGAGCAGGACGCCGCCATCGCCCAGTACAACGGCGCCCTGGTGAACGCCCTGCGCGAAGTGGCGGATCCCCTCGCCCAATGGCGCGCCGCCAGCGCCGAAACCCAGGTGCGGGAAACCGCCCTCGCAGGCCAGCAGGCCGCCTGGAATCTGGCCCGCCAACGCCAGCAGGCGGGCCTCAGCAGCCAGCTGCCGGTGCTCAACGCGCAAAGCCCCATCCTGCTCCAGCAAGGCCAGCTGGCCGACCTGCGCGCCCGCCGGCTCGATGCCAGCGCTGCCCTCCATACCGCCCTGGGCGGCGGCTACAGCCCCGCCACCGCCGAACCTATTTCCCACTGAGTGCCCACTGAGTGCCCACTGATCGAGCCCGAGGATACGGACCATGAACACCCCCGCCCAACAAGACAAGCAAGCCCCTGCCGCCGCCACCAACAGCAACGCGGGTCGCACCCGCAGCCTGATCGCCATTGCCGCCGCCTGCGTGGTGGGTGGCGCCGCCTATGCCGCCTGGTGGATGAACAGTGGCCGCTACTTCCAGGACACCGACGATGCCTACGTGGCCGGCAACGTGGTGCAGATCACCGCCCAGGTGGCCGGCACCGTGGTCGGCATCCAGGCTGACGACACCCAGCAGGTCAAGGCCGGCCAGGCCCTGATCCAGCTGGACGGCAGCGATGCCCGGGTCGCCCTCGATCAGGCCGAAGCCCAGCTCGCCCAGGCGGTGCGCGAAGTGCGCGCCCTCTACGCCAGCGGCAGCGCCCTGGAAGCCGCCCAGCGCCAGAAGGAAACCGACCTCGCCCGCGCCAAGGACGATCTCGCCCGCCGCGAAAAGCTCGCCAACACCGGCGCCCTCGCCGCCGAAGAACTGGCCCACGCCAAGGATGCCGTGCGCGCCGCCGACGCCGCCCTGCAAACCGCCCGCGAACAGCTCGGCGCCAACCAGGCCCAGACCAAGGGCACCCGCATCGAAACCCATCCCCAAGTGCAGCGCGCCGCCGCCCGGGTCGAAGAAGCCTATCTGGCCTTCAGCCGCAACAACGTGCCCGCCCCGGTGGATGGCATGGTGGCCCGGCGCAGCGTGCAGATCGGCCAGCGCATCGCCCCGGGCGCGCCGCTCATGGCGGTGGTGCCCCTCGATCAGGTGTGGGTAGACGCCAACTTCAAGGAAAGCCAGCTCCAGTCCATGCGCCTGGGCCAGCCGGTGAGCCTGCATGCCGACGTGTATGGCAAGGCGGTGGAATACCACGGCCACATCGCCGGGCTGGCTGCCGGCACTGGCGCCGCGTTTGCCCTGCTGCCCGCCCAGAACGCCAGCGGCAACTGGATCAAGGTTGTCCAGCGGGTGCCCGTGCGCATCGCCCTCAACCCCAAAGAACTGGCCGAACACCCGCTGCGGGTGGGCCTCTCGATGCAGGTTGAAGTAGACACCCACGACGGCGGCGACGGCCCCCTGGGCGCCGCCCCCGCCGCCCCGGTGGCCAACACCACGGTGTATGCCGACCAGACCAAGGCCGCCCGGGCGCGCATCCAGGCCATCATCAGCGCCAACAGCGAAGGCCGCGCCCTGGCACTGCCCCAGCCCGAGGCCCCCGCCAGTGCGCCCCCTGCGGCCGAGCGCCCGTCTGCCGACCTCTACACCCCGAGCGACGCCCCCCAACGCGTACGGACCTGATCCATCATGAGCGCCCCCACCGCCTTCCCGCCCCTGGAGCCGGGCCCCCGCCGGCTGGCCACGGTGGCCCTGTCCCTGGCCACCTTCATGAACGTGCTGGACACCACCATCGCCAACGTGTCCATCCCTAACATCGCCGGCGACATGGGGGTGAGCCCCACCCAAGGCACCTGGGTCATCACCTCCTTCGGGGTGGCCAACGCCATCGCCGTGCCCCTCACCGGCTGGCTCAGCCAGCGTTTCGGGCAGGTGCGGCTGTTCACCGCCTCGGTGCTGCTGTTCGTGCTCGCCTCCCTGCTGTGCGGCCTCGCCACCAGCCTGGAAATGCTGATCCTCGCCCGGGTGCTGCAAGGCGCGGTGGCCGGGCCCATGATCCCGCTCTCCCAGGCCCTGCTGCTCCAGACCTACCCGCGTGAAAAAGCCGGCATGGCCCTCGCAATGTGGTCCATGACCACCCTGGTCGCCCCGGTGATGGGCCCCATCCTGGGCGGCTGGCTATCCGACAACCTCTCGTGGCCGTGGATCTTCTACATCAACGTGCCGGTGGGCCTGGGCGCCGCCTGGCTGAGCTGGCAACTGCTCCACCACCGGGAAACCCCCACCCGCAAACTGCCCATCGACAAAGTGGGCCTGGCCCTGCTGGTGATCTGGGTGGGCGCCCTTCAGATCATGCTCGACAAAGGCAAGGAGCTGGACTGGTTTGAATCCGGCCAAATCGTCGCCCTGGGCGTGGTGGCGCTGGTCGGCTTTGCGGTGTTCGTCGCCTGGGAACTCACCGAAAAGCATCCAGTGGTGGATCTCACCCTGTTTGGCGGGCGCAACTTCCTGTTCGGGGTGATCGCCATCGCCACCGGCTACGGCGTGTTCTTCGGCAACGTGGTGGTGATGCCCCTGTGGCTCCAGCAATTCATGGGCTACACGGCCACCTG
>JAJTBM010000051.1 GCA_021286885.1 Rhodocyclales bacterium | reverse complement strand
CCAAACGGGTTGGCGAAGACGATTAAGCGATTAAGCGACTCAGTAACCGAGCGACTGAACCGCTGAGCCACCCACCGGACGGACCACCCGCATGAGCATGGAGATACGCCAGGCCCTGTGCATCTTCTGCGCCGATTGCGAGACCGTCTGCCCCACCCACGCCATCCGGCAGTCGGGTGGAAAGATCCAGATCAACCCGGACAGCTGCACCGAATGTGCGGGCCACCATGACGAGCCCCAATGCGTTGCCGTCTGTCCCACGGAAGGCTGCATCGTCCCGGCCCCCTGACCCTGGACAGGGGCGGCAGATGCGCCACACGGAGCACAAGCATGAGCGAATCGTCCCCCCTCACCCGTGACATCGCCCTGCGCCTCGCGCTGGCGGTACGCGAACTCCCCGGCCTGGACCTGCGCGGCTTCATCGGCGTGGTCTCCGAGCGCCTGGGGCTGCCCCTCACCGCAGCCAAGCTGGCCAGCATCACCGTGGCGGATCTCACCCAATGGCTCGCCAGCGAAGACGGCAAACCCGCCAGCCACGACAAGGAAGCCCTCAAGGCCGCCGTGCGCCTGCTGTGGGGCGAAGGCGTTGACGACGGCCTGCCCAAGGCCCAGCCCTACGCCGAGGGCGACATCCCCAACAGCCTGCGGGTGGCCATGGCCTCCAACAACGGCGAGCTGGTGGATGGGCACTTTGGCTCCTGCGTCCGCTTCCTCGTCTATCAGGTCAGCACCACCGACTACCGTCTGGTGGCCGTGCGCCCCACCGCCGAAGCCGACACCGAGGAAGACAAGAACGTGGCCCGCTCGGCCCTGATCTCCGATTGCCAGCTGGTGTATGTGCAATCCATCGGCGGCCCCGCTGCGGCCAAGGTGGTGCGCGCCGGCGTACACCCAGTCAAATGGCCCGTGGGCGGGCCAGTGGAAGGGGCCATCGGCAAGCTCCAGACCGCCATGCAGGCCCCGCCCCCCTGGCTCGCCCGGGTGATGGGCGTCGAAGCGGCCAGCCTGGCCCGCTTCGCCGAAGAGGACGAAACCGACGTGGAGGAAGCCTGATCATGAGCAGCTGTGGCGTACAAAGCCCGGGGGCGGCGGCCGCCTTCGCCCCCCGGCCCGAAATTACCGAAGCCCTGGCCACCGAGCTGGGCGCCCGGGTGCTGGCCCACGGGGGCAGCCCCGAAATGCTGGCCGTGATGCGCCTGGAGCATCCCGGCGTGCGCTTCGTGGTGTGCAACGAAGATGACGTCTCCCCGCGCCTCAGCCCCTGGCTCAGCCTCACTGGCATCCAGGTGTTCCTGCTGGACGCAAGCGAGCACTGCGTCTCCATCACCACAGTCCCCGAACGGGCCTGCGGCCTGCTCTTCGCCCTCGTTTCCGACGATGACTGACATGGCCGCCGGGGGCCTGCGGGTGGTCACGCTGGAATGCACCGGCTGCCGCCACCAGGCCCTTCACGAACTGGGCCAATGCGCCACGGGCGACCGCTGCGTGGTCGCCATGAGTGGCCGCCAGATCGACCGCTTCTTCCGGGCCAACCCCGACGAAGCCGCCGCCTACCTGGACGATGGCTTCTGGGAGCGGCGCGCCATTGCCGCCCGCTACGCCCCCCTCGACCTGATCGACGGCCTCATGCACGACCCGGACGAAGTGGTGCGCCGGGTGGTGGCCGGGCGCATCCCCGATGAACGGCTGATGGAACTCATCCACGACCCCGACCGGGACGTACGCGCCATTGCCGTCCAGCGCCTGCCCGGCGAACAGGTCGAATGGGCCCTGCGGGACATCGACTATCTGGTCCGCATGTTCGCCGTGCGCAAGGTCTCCCACGGCCTGCTGCGCCCCCTCATCCACGACCCCGAACGGGAAGTGCGCAAAGCCGTCGCCCAGCGCCTCCCGCCCTTCGCCCTGGGCGTCTACGCCACCGACCCCGAACCCGAAGTCCGCCGCATCGCCGCCAGCCGCATGCTCCCCGCCGACGCCGCCCGCCTGCTGGACGACGACGACTGGTCCGTCCGCCTCGCCGCCGTCAATAACGCCCCCCTGGACACCCTCGCCCAACGCCTGGCGCGGGAAGAGGATGAAGAAATCCGGGGGGCCATGGCGGGGCGCCTGGGGGCCGCTTAAGGCAGCTTAGGCCCCCTCAGGGGCCCTCCGCTCATCAGCCTCGCTCGGCGTGGTGTCGCGAGGCGCGAAACAGTACCAGGGTAGCGATACAGGCGGAGATGGCGGCAAACAGCAGCCAGTAGGCCGGCGAACTCTTGCTGCCGGTCATTTCCACCAGGGCGGTGGACACTGCAGGGGTGAGGCCGCCGAAGATGGCGGTGGCCAGGCTGAAGGCCAGGGAAAAGCCCACCGTGCGCACATACACCGGCATCACCTCGGTGAGCGCGGCCACCATGGCGCCGTTATACATCCCGAAGCAGCAGGAGAACCACAGCAGCACCGTCAGAAGGCGGATGAAGCTGGGGCTGCTCGCCAGCCAGGCCATGGCTGGATAGGCGGTCAGCAGGGCCAGCACGGCGACGGTAAGCAATACCGGCTTGCGGCCGATCCGGTCGGAGAGCGCGCCGCCCACCGGCAGCCAGCAAAAGTTGGACAAACCCACGCACAGGGTGACGATCAGGCTGTCTTCCTCAGACAGATGGAGCACCTTTCGGCCAAAGGTCGGGGTGTAGACGGTGATGAAATAAAACAGGGTGGTGGTCAGCGACACCAGGAACATGCCGGCAACAACCGTACGCCAGTTGAGGGCGATGATGGAGAAGATCTCGCGCAGGCTGGGCTTGTGGCTGCGGGCCAGAAAAGCCTCGGTTTCCTGCAGGGAGCCGCGCAGCACAAAAATCAGCGGAATGATGAGACAGCCGATGAAGAACGGCACCCGCCAGCCCCAGGCGGCAATCTGTTCGGGGCTCAGCCAGTGCTGAATGCCATAGCCAATGGCCGCAGCAAAGACAATCGCCACTTGCTGGCTGGCAGACTGCCAGCTGGTATAAAAGCCTTTATGGCCAGGGGTGGCGATCTCCGAGAGATACACCGACACCCCGCCCAGCTCCACCCCCGCCGAGAAGCCCTGCAACAGGCGCCCGATCAGCACCAGTAAGGGGGCCGCGAGCCCGATCTGCTGGTAATCCGGCACAAAGGCGATCAGCACCGTCCCACAGGCCATGATGCCCAGGGTCACGATCAAGCCCGGACGCCGGCCAATCCGGGCCACATAACTGCCCAGCACGATGGCGCCCAGGGGGCGCATCAGGAAACCCGCGCCAAATACGGCAAAGGTCAGCATCAGGGAGGCGAATTCGCTGCTGGTGGGAAAAAACGCCCGGCTGATATAGGTGGCGTAAAACCCGAAAAGAAAAAAGTCGAATTGTTCGAGGAAGTTGCCGCTGGTGACGCGCAATACCGCCCCCAGTTTTGCATGGCCCGATGGGTGCGCTGCAGGTTCGTGCATGAGGAATCTCCTTTGTTGTGTTGCGTGGTTAGCTTGTTGTGTTTGTGTGGCTAGAGGCCGGGCGTGATGGAGCGCCCCCATGCGCCGGCCCGGCGACACATGGGGGGCGAGTCAGACCTTCAGACTTTCAGACGTTCAGGCACTCCGGCGCCCAGGCGCCCAGGTATTCAGCGCCGCTGGCGCTTTTCAATGGCCCATTTGAGCAGGGCTGCAGTGCGGTAAATGCCGTGGGCAAACTTGCCGTAGGGCAAGGTGAGGAAAAGGGCGAGCACCACACCCAAGTGAATGGCCAGCAAGGGGCCCAGGGCGGTGGTGTGGCGGGCCGGGAGCAATAGCAGACCGCTGATGCTGGTAAGCAGCAGCAGGGCAATGAAGGCTCGATCCATGGGACGCTGGCGCACGTCGCCCTGACGCGGGTCCCGGTGCAGGTTGAGCCACAGCAAGCCCGCCGGGCCGATCAACAGACCGATGCCCCCCACACTCCCCAGCAATACGGGCAGGCTGTTCAGCGCATAGGGCGCATGCAGCCCGAGCAAATAGTGGTAGCCCGTGGCCACCACCGTCGCGCCAAAGCAGGCCATGAAACCGTAAAAGGTGAAATGGTGGAAACGCCGCCGCCACAGGGTGTAGGCATCGTCGGCGTTATTGCAGCCGTGGCCGTGGCCCCCATCCAGATATTTGAGGGTCAGAACCGCCTGACCGGCATCGAGCACCTCCGTGGCGCCCGGCGCTGCCGGGCTGATGGTGCGCCAGAAGCGCCGTACCCCCAGCCCCAGGGCAAGCACCGCAAAGCTGAATACCGGCCCGAACAGGGCGGCCAGCATATGGTGGGGGAAATAGTCATAGAAATTGCCCGTGGCCCCAGACGGGCCCGCCAGCCATTGGAGCAGCACCAGAAACAGCGCGAGCCCGCCCGCCAGCGCCACCGCGCACGTGAGCCCGGCATGGTGATACAGACGCCCCAGCGCCCCCGGCCAGGCAAAGCTTACATAGGTTTGCTGGCGCACCTGGGCCATGGCCTGGGGTACGTTGACCGCAAACTCATGGGGCGGCGCGTATTGGCAAGCGTGCAGGCAGGCGCCGCAGTTGTGGCACAGATTGGCGAGGTAATGGATATCGGTCTTGCCAAACTCCAGGCGCCGGGTCATGGCGGGAAATACGGCGCAAAAGCCTTCGCAATAGCGGCAGGCATTGCAGATTTGCATGTCCCGGGCCACCTCGGCCTCGGCGCTGTCCAGCAGCGCGGCGCCCGAAGGGGTCGCCAGAGTGTGGGCCTGTTCGATCAGGCGCTCCAGTTGTTGCATGTCAGATTCCTTCTTTTGCTGCCCGGGCGGCGCAGGTGCCCGCAATACGGCCAAAGGCGGTGCCAATGGCCATGCCGATGCCGGCCACATAGCCTTTGCCCAGCACATTCCCGGCCATCATTTCGCCGGCCACAAAGAAATTGGGGCTGGGCTGGCCCTGGAAATGAACCGCTGCATTGGCATTGGTCTTCAGGCCCAAATAGGTGAAGGTGATGCCCGGACGCAGGGCGTAGCCGTAAAAGGGCGGGGTATCCAGGGGGAGTGCCCAATGGCTCTTGGGCGGGGTGAGGCCGGAGGTGTGGCAGTTGTCCAGCACGGTGTGATCGAAACTGCCCGGCTGGCAGGCGGCGTTATAGCGCTCCACCGTCGCCACAAAGCGGGCCTCGTCCAGCCCCAGCATGCGGGCCAGTTCCGGCAGGGTGTCGGCCTTGCAGCCAGGAAACACCGGGGGCATGAAACGGCCAATTGCTTTGGCGTCGATGATCGAATAGCCGATCTGCTCCGGCTGCTGGGCCACCAGCCGGCCCCAGATGGCGTAGCGCTTGGGCCAGAAATCCTCGCCCTCGTCGTAAAAGCGCTCGGCATCGCGATTGAGCATGATCCCCAGGGAGACGCAATCCACCCGGGTGCAGATGCCCCCATCGTAAAGGGGAGCGCGGGCATCAATCGCGACACAGTGGGACTGGGAGGGATCGCCCACCATGTCGGCCCCCGCCTGCTCCATGACGCGGAGCAGCACACCCTGGTTGAAACGGGTACCCCGGATCAGAAAGTTGTCGGCGGGCCAGTCGCCCTGGGCGTTCTGCCCCCAGGCGCTGCGCAGCCATTCACGGTTCGACTCGAAGCCGCCAGCCGCCAGCACGCAGCTGCGCGCCTCGATGCGCTCGCTGCCCACCCGGGCCGCCACAAAGCGCCCGTCCCGGATCTCCAAAGCGTCCACCGGGCTTTCGTAGCGGATCACCACCCCGAGGCGCTCGGCGCTACGGTAATAGGCATTCACCAACGCCTTGCCACCACCCATGAAAAACGCGTTGGTGCGGGCGGTATGCAGCGCCCCCGACAGGGACGGCTGGAAATGCACCCCGTGGCTGCGCATCCAGTCCCGGCAGCTGGCCGAGGCGCGGATCACCAAGCGGGCCAGAGCCTCATCGGTGAGGCCGCCGGTCACCCGTAGCAGGTCCTGCCAGTATTCTTCTTCTGGATAGGCATCCACCAGCACGTCTTGCGGTGCATCGTGCATGCAGCGCAGATTGCGGGTGTGCTGCGAATTGCCACCGCGCCAGGCACGCGGTGCCGCCTCCAGCAACAGTACCGAGGCGCCGGCTTCCCGGGCCATCAGTGCGGCACAGAGGGCGGCATTACCGCCCCCGATTACCAGTACATCAAACATGAATACAGCCTCCCTGACACATGGGAGGACTGTAAAAATCCCTCAGTCCGGTCGCCAGACCGGATCAACCAAGGGGTGTTTAGCGATTGTAAACAGTAGCCCCCAGCCAGCGCCCATCGTCTGCCAGGCCTGCGGCCACCTGCTGCAGCACCACGCGGGTCGCCAGCCCCGCCGGGGAGAGCTCATCATCGGACAGACTCACCAGCAGATTGGGCCGATTCACCCCGGTATCAATGATCTCGATCAGGCGGAACTGGTCTGCCGGCAGGCGTGCAACCGCCGCCCCGGGCTGGATGGTGGCCCCATAGCCGGCGCCCACCGCATCCATCAGCAGCGGCAGACCGTCGATCTCAGCGACGATGTTGAGGGGGTGATCCCCGTGGGCAAACACGGTGTTCAGGCGGGTACGCAACCCATGGGAGCCGCTGGGCAGGATCAGCGGAATATCTCCCAGCTGGGCCAGGCTGATATGCACGCCCGCCGGGGCATGGGGCAGATCCTGGCGGCAGATCAGGAACAGGCGCTCCTCCAGCAGGGGCTGGACGCTCCAGCGCTGGGTGCGCTCCACCTGAAACAAAATGGCCAGATCCAGCTGGCGCGCCCCCAGCATGGTGGCCAGGTTGCCCGACAGGTTTTCCACCAGATGCAGGCGGATGTCCGGGTAGCGGGCGCGCATGGCCGCCATGAAGGGCAGGCCCAGTACCCCGGTGGTACTGGGGGCCATGCCCACGCTGACATGGCCCGAAAGCCGCGCCTGCTGGGCAGCCCGCATGGCGTCATCGGCGTGGCGGATCGCCAGCTGAGCCTGACGCCAGAATGCCAGCCCGGCATCGGTGGGCACCACGCCGGAGGACGTGCGCTGGAGCAGGCGGGTGGCCAGCTCGCCCTCCAGCCGGCTGATCTGCTGGCTCAAGGCCGATGTACCCACGCCCAGCTCCAGCGCGGCACGCCCCATGCTGCCCTGGGCCACCACGCTGACAAAGTAGCGCAACTGTCTTAATTCCATGCTGCATCCCCATGGGGTGCCGGCGGCCCCCTCTCATCGCGCCGCCCAGTCTACTGCGCCCGGCCCCCGGACAAAAACCCAGCCCCGGGTTTGGCCCCCCTTCCCCAAACCCGCTACCATCGCGCCCCATGCACACCCCCACCCTGCCCTCGCCCGCCCCCGAGCCTCCCCTTCCCATCCTTTTTCAGGACGACAGCCTCGTTGCGATCCACAAGCCTTCGGGGCTGCTGGTGCACCGGACGGTGCTGGATCGGCATGAAACCCGGTTTGCGGTGCAGTTGCTGCGCGACCAGATCGGGCGGCATGTGTTTCCGGTGCATCGGCTAGACCGGGGCACCTCGGGAGTGCTGCTGTTCGCCCTCGACAAGGACACCGCCCGGCGGCTCACCCGGCAGTTCGAGGCCCAGCAGGTGGACAAGCGCTACCTGGCGATTGTGCGCGGGCATCCGCCCGAGGCCGGCAGCATCGACCACGCCCTGAGCCGGGAGCGGGACGATCTGGAGTTTCAGGGCGAGGCCAGCAGCCAGGCCGCCCAGGAGGCGCGCACCGACTACCGCCGGCTGGCGGTGGCAGAGATTCCGTATGCGGTGGATCGCTACCCGAGCAGCCGCTACGCGCTGGTGGAACTCACCCCCCACACCGGGCGGCGGCACCAGATCCGGCGCCACCTAAAGCACATCGCCCACCCCATCATTGGGGATTCAACCTTCGGCAAGGGGCGCCACAACCGGTTGTTTCAAGAACTCTACGGCAACCAGCGCATGCTGCTCGCCTGCACCCGCATGGCCCTCACCCACCCCCACACGGGGGCGCCCCTGGTGCTGGAAGCGCCGGTGGACGGAGATTTTGTGCGGGTGATGGACGGGCTGGGCTGGGGCGCCCAGGTAGCCACGCTTCAAGCCTGCAGGTAATCCCCCAGGGCTTCGGCCACCCAACCCATGAAAGCCTGCACCCGGCGCGGCAAATGGCGCCGGTTGGGATAGAGCAGATGCACCGGCAGGGGCGGCGCGGCGTAATCGGGCAGAATCTCCACCAGGCGCCCTTCGGCCAGATAGGCCCGAAGGCCTGCCCGGGGCGACTGGATGATGCCCAGCCCGGCGAGGCAGGCGGCCGCATAGGCATCGGTGGCGTTCACCGTCAGGGCCGCCTCCATCGGCAGACTGCAGCATAGGCCGGCCCCATCCAGATACTCGAACACGGGCGCCTGCCCACCCAGCACCGACTGGTAATGGACGATGCGATGGGCGGCCAGATCGTCCAGCCCCTGGGGCACCCCGTGGCGGGCCAGATAGGCCGGGCTGGCGCAGTTGATCTGCCTGAGCAGGCCCAGGGGACGGGCCACCAGCGAGGAATCGGCCAGAGCGCCGACCCGGATCACGCAATCAAAGCCTTCCCGCACCAGATCCACCCGGCGGTCGCTGCAGCCCAGTTCCAGGGCCAGGCCCGGATGCTGGGCCAGAAATTCCGGCAGCCGGGGCAGCAGCCCGAGGCGGGCCAGGCTGGCGGGCATGTCCACCCGCAGGCGCCCGGTGAGCCGGGTGGCATCGCGGCTGAACATGCCGTGCAGCTCCTCCATGTCGGCCAGCAGATCGCGGCTGCGCTCGTAATACGCCTGCCCATCCTGGGTGAGCTGGACGCGGCGGGTGGTGCGCTGGAGCAGCCGCACCCCGAGCTGGGTTTCGAGGCGCTGCACCGCCCCCGATACGCTCGCCTTGGGCAGCCCCAGGCTGGTGGCCGCCTGGGTGAAGCTCGCCAGCTCGGCCACCCGCAAAAAAATCCGCATTGCATCCAGTTGATCCATGCCGGGCCTGCTTTCGTGTGAGGGTGTATTGTTCTTGAAACTCAGACAGTGTAGCCAAAAACCGCCCATTTATCGGGTAGATTCAGATCAATACACTGGGCACCTGTTACCTGTTCTCAACGCCTCACCTGCACGGAGTACCGCCATGACCACCCCAACCTCGACCCCCATCTCTACCCCCAAGATTGCCCTCATCACCGGCGCCAGCCGGGGCCTGGGCCGCAACGCAGCGCTCCAGCTCGCCGCCCGGGGCATGGATGTGATCCTCACCTATCGCAGCCAGGCCGACGCAGCCGCCCAGGTGGTGGCCCAGATCGAAGCGCTGGGGCGCAAGGCCGTCGCCCTGCCCCTGGACGTGGCCGATACCCGCCAGTTTGCCGGGTTTGCCCAGCAGCTTGAAGCAGCCCTGGCCCACACCTGGGGCCGGGCCCAGTTTGATGCGCTGGTGAATAACGCCGGCATGGGCATCCACGCCGCCTTTGCCGACACCACCGAAGCCCAGTTCGACCAGCTGCTGAACACCCACCTGAAGGGCCCCTTCTTCCTCACCCAAACCCTGCTGCCCCTGCTGGCCGACGGGGGCAGCATCCTGAATGTGTCCAGCGGCCTGACCCGCTTTTCACTGCCGGGCTACGCGGCCTATGCGGCCATGAAGGGCGGGATTGAGGTGCTAAGCCGCTACCAGGCCAAAGAATTGGGCGCCCGGGGCATCCGGGTGAACACCCTCGCCCCCGGCGCCATTGAAACCGACTTTGGCGGCGGCGCCGTGCGGGACAACGCCCAGCTCAACGCCTTTGTTGCCAGCCAGACCGCCCTGGGCCGGGTCGGCCAGCCCGATGACATCGGCCAGGTGGTGGCCAGCCTGCTGGCCGACGAAAGCGGCTGGATCAACGCCCAGCGCATCGAAGCCTCGGGCGGCATGTTCGTCTGAGGCCGGGGGCGGCGCCGGGCGCAGAGCGGCACCCGGCCCGGCCTGCGGGCCTCAGCCCTTCACCACCTTGACGGTCTGGAGGTTCATGAACTCCTCCAGGCCGTAAAGGCCAAACTCGGTGCCCAGGCCCGATTGCTTGATGCCGCCAAAGGGCGCGTCGGGCTGGAGAGCGCCGTGGTCGTTCACCCAGGCAGTGCCGCACTCCAGGCGCTGGGCGATTTCAGTGGCGAGGGCCAGATTGCCCGACCAGACCGAGCCGCCCAGACCGTTTTCGCCCCGGTTAGCCTGCTCCAGGGCCTGCTCGATGCTGCGGTAGCGGATCACCGGCAGCACCGGGCCGAACTGTTCCTCATCCACCACGCGCATCCCCTCGCAGGCATCGGCGATCACGGTGGGCGCGTAGAAGAAGCCTTCGCCGGCCAGGAACTCCCCCCCGGCCAGCACCCGGGCGCCCTTGGCCCGGGCCTCCTCCACCAGCCCATGCACCAGCAGGCGCTGGGCCGGGTTCTGCACCGGCCCGAGCTGGGTTTCGGGCTTGAGGCCGTCGCCCACCACCACTTCCCGGGCGAGGCGGGCCAGTTCGGCGCACAGTTCCTCGTAAATGCTTTCATGCACAAACAGGCGCTTGAGGCAGGCGCAGGTCTGGCCATTGTTGTGGAAAGCCACGCCAAACAAGCGGGGCGCGATGGCCTTCGGGTCTGCATCCGGCAGCACGATGCCCGCATCGTTGCCGCCCAGCTCCAGGGTGAGGCGCTTGAGGGTGGGCGCGGCGCTGCTCATGATGTGGCGCCCAGTGGGGGTGGAGCCGGTAAACACCACCTTGGCCACGTCCGGGTGGCTGGTGAGCACGCCGCCCACCTCCCGGTCGCCGGTGATGACATTCAGCACCCCGGCGGGCAGCACCTGATTGGCCAGCGCGATGAAGCGCAGGGTGGCCACCGGCGTCAGGGAGGCAGGCTTGATCACCACCGTATTGCCGGCACGCAGGGCGGGCATGATGTGCCAAATAGCAATCATCAACGGCCAGTTCCAGGGAGTGATGGACGCCACCACGCCCAGGGGCTTGCGATGCACCTCCACCCGGGCCTGCGCATTGTCCTGAATCAGATCCACCGGAATATCGAGGGCCGCCGTGGCGCGGGTCCACACCATGGCGCCGCCCACCTCCATGCCCGAACCCACATGGTTGAGCCCGTCCAGGGGCTTGCCGGACTCCTGGGTGACGAGCTGCATCAGCTCCGGCATATGGGTTTCGAGCAGCCCCGCCAGCACATGGAGCAATTCGCGCCGCTCGGCATCGGGCCGCCGGCTCCAGCCCGGAAAGGCCGCCTTGGCCGCAGCAATGGCCAACTCCGCATGCTGCGCATCCCCCGCCGCCACCTGGGCAAAGGGACGCCCCGTGGCCGGGTTGATAACGTCGAGCAGCGCTTCGGTCAAAACCGGCTGGCCGTTGATAATCATGGGATAGCTTTGCATGGCGCGGGTTTCCTGTTGTTATCGCTGAAAGTCGAGAAAGCTGAAAAGCTGAAAAAATTAAAATGGCTCAAATGAATGACGAAATGACAGGACGCCCCCCGGCATTGCCCGAAGGACATCCTTGCGGCCAGCCTGCTGCCCGCCAGAATCCTGCTCAGAAAATCTTCACCAGCCGCGCCTGAATCCCCCGGGTCAGCGGCCCATCCTGCACCTGGGTGTCGTAGCTGTACTGGAGCATGCCCTGCAGCCCCGGCGCCAGAAAGGTCGCCGCGCTGAGGGTGAGATTGCCGTTATTGCGCCGATTGGTCTGGGCCACCCCATCCAGGCTGTCCTGGGCGCCCCAGCTATGGCGATACGACACCCCGAAATGGGTCGCATCATTCAGGTGATAGCGCAAATGGGCATGGGTTTGCAGCAGCGGGTCACGCCGGGCGCCGGTATCCCGCTGGTTTTGATAAAACTCCACCTCGCCAATCAGATCCACCGACCACCGGGGCGCAAAGCGGCGCACATAGCCCACCTGCAAATCGGTGGCCCAGCGGTTATTGCTGAGCGCAAATCCCTGATTCTTGTCGCTCCCGGAGGGCGCGGCAAAGAATACCGACCAACCCAGATGCTCGCCCTTGTCCATATCGGCAATGGTCCACAAGGTGCCGCCAAAAATCACATCTCCAATCCCCGACGTCCGGCTATCCGCCAGGCCCACCTTCTGCTGACCAAAGGGCAGGATCACCTGCGGATCCACGATGTAATCCCCCCAGCGGGTGAAATGCACGTAGCGCAACAGCCCCACATCCAGCCCCAGATCCAGATTACCCGCCGCCTTGCTCCCCCGCGCATACTGGCTATCGGCACTATGATGCTGGGCATACACCACCAACAAATCCGTCCCCGGCGGCGCAGCCTGGTAATCACCACCATCCGGCTTCACATCGGCCACAGCCGACACACTCCACGCCACCAGCCCACAGGCCAGCGCCAAAGAACGAAACTCAGGGCGAAACTGAGCGCAAAACAAAGGGTTCATGGGTCGTCTCCGTACTGCTGTTGTTATAAAAGCTGTACGCAGCAGTCTGGCCCAGTGCCGGCGGGGGATCTTGTCTGGGGGTGCAGAAGGGTTTGGATGGGGGTGCAGAATCGGGGGGCTGGGGGGTTGTTTCAATCACCCGCGTCAACCATGCACAGACGTTTCCACCGCTTTCCCAAGCTCTCCCTCACCCCAACCCCTCTCCCTGAGGTAGAGGGGCTTAGGCCGTGGATCAACGCCCAGCGCGGTTCACGGGCTTAGGCCGTGGATCAACGCCCAGCGCGGTTCTCCACAAAAGTAAAAGGGCTTAGGCTGCAACCAACGCCCCATGTCGTTCACCCCTCTCCTGAGGGAGAGGGGCCGGGGGTGAGGGCACGCACTTTCAGCTCTAAACCCAGCCCGCAAACAGATCAAGCGTTCAGCCCAGGCGGTTTTG
>JAJTBM010000050.1 GCA_021286885.1 Rhodocyclales bacterium | reverse complement strand
GAATCGGTGGATCTGGTTGCGCTCGTCCATCGACAGTTGGCTGTAGTGCTTTCCCATGCGTACACCCTATCAAATTGGGTGTTGCACTTCATTCTAGAGCGCGCCGTGTCATGGGGTGGGTAAAAAGTAGTCCTATTTTATTTCTTTGAGATCCCAGATGCGAAAAGATAGATATTCGTCACGAAGATCTCGGTTTGGGCAGCTAATTGCTCCTTGAGGGCAGGCTTTTTCAATGTGCCGAGTTGCTTCTCCATGCGCTTGTAGTGGCAGACCACTGTATGAGAGCAAATGTTGGCTCAGGTAGCTGAGGTCAAGTGGTTTGTTACGCTGGATCTCTGTATGGATGTTGTCACGAATAGCGTACCAAGTAATATATGGCATTAGGTTTGTATTGTATTTGTCTCCGCCGTGTGCGCTCAGGTAATTAGTGTCTTTGGGAAGCGGGTAGGAAAAATGTGGTTGATGGTCACCAAACCAAGCGAGCACGCGTGGTCTGTCTTTAGAAAACCACTGTGTTTCAAGTTTTTTCAGTGCATTGCCTGAACTGTGTAGTCGGGTAAGGTAGTCATTTAGTCCGGAATGTGGGCCGTGGTTCTTTATTGTGAGTACGAATATGAATTGGGGGCGCCCATCATTGAGTGCTTGTGCTGCTGCAAGTGTTTTGGAGAAAATTTCATCATCTTCCACTGAATTCCAGTTAGATGGTATGTCGAGGTTTTCGCGGCTTAAAAAAATCTCAAATCCGTATTTGGCATACGCTGAGCGTGCATTTAAAAAATTGCCTTGCGTTGGATTTATACCGATGGTTTGATAACCAAGTCGTTTGAGATGTATGGCCAAAGAGTCTTGAACGTGTGGAGCAATGCTTACTGGTGCATACCGTCCGCTAGTGCCAAAGGTGCGCCAGTCGAGGCCGGTTAAAAATGTGAACTCTGTCAGCCACGTTCCTCCTCCGGTAGTGTGCACAATGAGCGGGCCGGATTCGCCCGGGTGTTTTTCAGTCATTAGAGTCTGTGTGCACTCAGATGTCTGTGAGCACTGAGTAAGGATTGCAGGGTCAAAAGTACTTTCTTCGAGAATCGCTAGGATGTCTGGTGCGTGTGTCAATACAGGGTGCGGTGTTTGGCTTCCACGTTTGAAAGTAGTGCTGTGTAGCCGTTGAGGAAGGCTAATGTGGGTATCTGTGCCAGTGAAGAATGTTTCGATTATATACAGTACTGAACGGTTTTCGCTGCTCAGGTGACTCAGTTGATAAAACGAGTCTGTTGCATCGCTGGGTGTGATATTTGAGGTGGTTGGTTGTGATTCAGAAAAGGCCGGTTTGCTAATTGCGTAGGTAAGTAGAAGCGCTGTGGCTGCACATGCCAATCGGTGAGAGTGTGCGGTACTTTGTTTTTTTGGTGTCCGAAGGAATGCCGTGGTTATGCTCAAAGTGAATAATAAAAATGCCAATCCGAATTCTGGATATTGAAAAAATATAATCGAATTTTCTTTTATATTTTGCGCAAAAAAAATGATGTCAGAAATTGTTAGTGGGGTTCCTAGATGCGTTATTTTGAAGTTGGACGCAAGAATAACGGCTGTGCACGTAATTAGAACTAAAAGTGCTGAAAGTTTGGTTCGACCTGTTGCTGAGTTTATAAAAAGAAACAGAATTACTGGGGGGAAAATGGCATAGCGATGGTCGTATATTGATGATGCCCAGAGGATGAGGCCGGTAGTCATAAAGTTGGTGTGTAGTTCGATCAGCTCCGTAACTAGTAGCAATACTGCTACCCATAGGATAAGCCGGATTCTGTGGTTTTTGAGCGGTTGTGTGCGGTATGAAAAAAAAGTTTTCATGGGTTTGTTTGATGCTAAAAATGGTAAATATATGATATGAGATTTTTTTAAAAAATTAAACATTTTTTCAATTTTTCATCTTTTTCGGCTATCTCGGCCGATTTTTATCTGATGTAAAGGCTGGTATGCGTGTCAAAGTAATTAATTTGCGTCGATCTCCCGAGCGGCGGGCTGCGTTTGAGCAGGAAAATACGGGGTTGAACTACGAGTTCTTTGATGCAAGGGATGGTCGCTTGCTAACGGATGATCAATTGAACGATCCGAATTATTTCATCCAGCCTCTACCCTTCCCCGGCCCAGGAGCTTACGGCGTAGCACTGTCACATCTGCAGTTGTGGGACGAATGTGTCGCGTCCGGTGAGCCGATGACCATTGCAGAAGATGATGCGGTATTTCGTGCAGATTTTTCTGAGCAGGCCGAAAAGGTTTTGGCAGGAATGGATGAGGGTTGGGATTTTGTTCTGTGGGGATGGAATTTTGACTCCATTCTTTCCGTTTTTCCCATGGGGGACGTGTCGCCGGTTGTGATGGTTTTTGATCAGAATTCTTTGCGTCAGAATATTGGAGCGTTTCGAATGCTTCGTAATCCGGTGCATTCGTTTCCGCTGGATAAATGTTTTGGTATTCCGGCGTACACAATTTCTCCCGCAGGTGCTAAAAAATTTCGAGATCTTTGTTTTCCAATGATTGATGTGAAAGTGTTTTTCCCGTTGCTTAATCGAGAAATTGGAAATACTGGGGTGGATCTCGCAATGAATAATATTTATGCTTGTACCCGTTCCTTTGCTGCATTTCCGCCGTTAGTGGTCACCGCAAATGATCACACTATTTCGACGATCCAGACGGGGCTGTGAGCATGGGGACTCAGGTCGCTACAGTTCGCATCGGCATTGACCTGGGCGGTACCAAGATTGAAATCATTGCGCTGGATGCGGCGGGCCAGATCCTGGCCCGGGAGCGGGTGGCCACGCCCCAGGGGGATTATCCGGCGACCCTGGCGGCCATGGCTGGGCTGGTGGCGCAGGTGGAGGCGCGGCTGGGGCAGCGTGGCTCGGTGGGCATCGGGACGCCGGGCAGCGTGTCGCGCCTTACCGGGCGCATCAAGAACGCCAATTCCACCTGTCTGATCGGTCAGCCCCTGGTGCAGGATCTGGAGGCGCGTCTGGGCCGTCCGGTACGCATCGCCAACGACGCCAACTGCTTTGCCTTGTCGGAGGCGGTGGATGGGGCGGCGGCCGGGGCGGAGGTGGTGTTTGGGGTGATCCTGGGCACCGGCGTGGGCGGCGGCGTGGTGGTGCATGGCCGGGCGCTGGATGGCCCCCATGGGATTGCCGGGGAGTGGGGGCATAACCCGTTGCCCCTGCCCGCCGGGGATGATCTCCCGCTGCCGCCTTGTTACTGTGGGCGCGCCGGCTGCATCGAAACCTATCTGTCCGGCCCCGGCATGGCCGCCGACCATGCCCGCCATACCGGCGTGGTGCTGGATGCGCGCACCATCGTGGCCCGGGCGGCGGCGGGGGATGGGGCGGCCCTGGCCACCCGCCAGCGCTATGGGGAACGCCTCGCCCGGGCGCTGGCGGGCATCATCAATGTGCTGGACCCGGATGTGATCGTGCTGGGCGGTGGCGTTTCGCGTCTGGAATGGCTGTACGAGGCCGTGCCCCGGCTGTGGCTGCCCCATGTGTTTTCGGATGAGGTGCGTACCCGCCTGGTGCCTGCCGTGCATGGGGATTCGTCCGGGGTGCGGGGGGCGGCCTGGCTCTGGCCTGCGCCCTGAGCGGCCCGGAAAATTGTCACGCGCCTGTAAAAATGGCGCACAATGCTGGGCTTCCCCGCCAATCCAGAATTGTCTGAATCATTGCCTGAGGCCAGGCAAGGAGTCCGTGTGTCCGCGATCAGTTCGAGCCCGGTGAGCCTGTTCGCCGGTCGTTTGCAGCCCCTCCCGCCGGAAGGGCAGATTACCGGCATTTTCAAGCAGCCCGTGGTCATGGCCCAGGTGGGGCCCGAAGGGCTGGTGGGAGACGCCCAGGGCGACCGGCGCGTGCACGGGGGCCCGGAAAAGGCCGTCCATTACTATCCGGCGGAGCATTACGCCCGGCTGGTGGCCGAATGCCCGGGGCTGGCGGAGGCGCTGGTGCCCGGGGTGCTGGGGGAGAACATCTCCGCCACCGGGTTGACCGAGCAGAATGTGTGCATCGGCGATGTGTATGCCCTGGGCGAATGCCGGCTCCAGGTGAGCCAGCCACGCCGCCCGTGCTGGAAGATCAGCCATCGGCTGGAGCATCCGGGTTTGTCACGCTTGGTGGCGGATCTGGGCCTGACCGGCTGGTATTTCCGGGTGCTGGTGGGGGGCGAGATCCGGGCTGGGGATGCGCTTCGGCGGGTGGAGTGCTCGGCGCCGGGCCTCACGCTGGCACGGCTCTGGGCTGCATCCGAGGCCCATCGGCCCGCGCTGGCCGAGTTGCGCGCCCTGGCTGCTGCGCCGGGCTTGAATGGGGATTGGGTGCGACGCCTGACCGAGCGGGCAGACTGGCTCGCACAACACGCCCGGGGCTGATGTCCGGGATCGAAGCATTGACGATTCAATCTGGCGGTCCGCTGGGGCCGGAGGGAGCATGCAGCATGGAACCGAATCTGAGTCTGAATCCGCATGACAAGCTTGCAGCCGTGATGGCGTGGTTTCCCCAGGCCGGGATGGCCCGTTCGTCGCTTGAACTGGCCGGGCGCCTGACCCTGGCTCAGGTGGATGTGGCCCAGCGCCTCAATTACCTGGCGGCTCACCTGTGTTTGGGCGTGGCCGATGCCCTCGGCCACAGCCAGTTGGTGCAGGGGGAAGATTCCCTCAGCCGGGCCGACCGGGCGGCTGCCCAGCAGAAGGCGGTGCGGGTGCTGGAAGCGGGTGCCGAGGGTTGCGCCTGTATCGTCCAGGCCTACCTGGATGAGGTGACGGCGGCCTTCGGAGCGAGCGCCCAGCTGGGTTTAAGCCTGCAGCTGCCTGATGCCTTGGCCTTGCCGGCCCCGGGCCCGCGCTGGCACATCCCCGGCTTTGATGGGGCCCGAGCGTTCAGCGCAGCGGGATCACGACGGGCGGCATC
This sequence comes from Rhodocyclales bacterium, assembly GCA_021286885.1. Classification (GTDB taxonomy): domain Bacteria; phylum Pseudomonadota; class Gammaproteobacteria; order Burkholderiales; family Rhodocyclaceae; genus Zoogloea. Next base: position 7,884 of record JAJTBM010000050.1, on the reverse strand, counting down.
GTGATGGTCACCCCCGGAGGGGGCGCCACGGCGATGGTGGTGGTGATGTTCCCGCCATTCGCGTTCGCGCCACTCCCGACGCTCTTCCCAGCCCCGGCGATCATCGTCCCAGCCGTGGGCGCTGGCCCCCAAACTGGTGGTCAAGCCCAGCAGGGCGGTACTCAGTAACAGCAATCGACGTAACAACATGATGCAGGTCTCCTCGACTCCCCGATGAACCGGAGGGGGCTCGGGTGATGGTCATGGTTATGGGTGGAACAAACGTCCTCCCTTAACGCGGGGCCTGGCTGTGCCGAGGACAGGTTTCAGAGCGTAGGGTCGGGTTTTGTGCTTCGAGTTGTTTCCGGCCCCGGGTGGCGTTCGGTCAGGGTGCTGCCGGCGAGCAGGGTGCGCCAACGTTCGATGGCGGTGCCCAGGGCCTCCCGGACCACGGGTTTCACCAGGTAATCGTCCATCCCGGCGGCGAGGGCTTCGTCCCGTTCTTCGTGCATGGCGTCGGCGCTGACCCCGATGATGTAGGCCGGATAGCCCCGGGCGCGCAGTTGGCGGGTGGCCTCCAGGCCGTCCAGACGGGGCATGCGCGCGTCCATGAAGACCAGCTCGTAGGCATGCTGGGCGCAGCGCTCCAGGGCCTCTTGGCCGTCCACTGCAAAATCCGGGCTACGGGCGCCAAAGCGCTCCAGCAGGCGCCCCAGCACGGTGCGGTTCACCGGGTTGTCTTCCACCACCAGGATGGGGGTTTCCTGGCGCAGCAGCAGGCGCTCGGGCAGGCTTTCGCGGCGTGCTTCGGCCAGGCCGCTTTCCAGTTCCACCATGAACCAGAAGCGGGAGCCGCGCCCTTCCTCGCTATCCCGTCCCATATGGCCTTGCATCATGCGGCACAGCAAATGGCAGATGGCCAGGCCCAGCCCGGTTCCCCCGTAGCGGCGGGTGGTGGACATGTCGGCCTGTTCAAAGGGCGTGAAGATGCTGCGCTGCTTGGCCTGAGGGATGCCGATCCCGCTATCCCGCACTTCGCCCTGAAGCCGAACCCGCTGGCCCTGGCGCGACTCCAGGCGCAGGCCCAGGCTCACGCTGCCCTGGCCGGTAAACTTGAAGGCATTGCTCAGCAGGTTGACCAGAATCTGGCGCAGTCGGGTGGGGTCGCCCACCAGAATGCGGGGGAGTTGCGGATCTATGTCGAGTTGAAAACGCAGGGATTTTTCATCGGCCCGGGGCTGGAATAGACGCCCCAGATCGGTGACCAGGGCATGCAGATCGAAGCCGATGTGCTCCAGGTGGAGCTTGCGAGCTTCGATCTTGGAGTAGTCCAGAATGTCGTTGATGATCCCGAGCAGGGCCTCGCCGCTGCTGCGGATGGTGGCGATGTATTCCTGCTGCTCGGGGGTGTGTTCGGTGAGGTCCAGCAACTGGGCCATGCCGATGATGCCGTTCATCGGGGTGCGGATTTCGTGGGACATCATGGCGAGAAAGTCGCTCTTGGCCCGGTTGGCCGCGTCGGCTGCGTCCCGGGCGGCGATCAGGGCTTGCTCGGCCTGGTGGCGTTCGGTCACGTCGGTCATGCAGAACACCCGTCCGATCACATGATCGTCCCGCAGGGCGGGCCGGGCGCTGATTTCAAAAATGCGTCCGTCGGCCAGGGGGATGCTCTCGAAACCATCGACCCGGGAGCATAGCTGTTCCCCCAACAGGCTTTCCAGGCGGGCGGGCTGGCGGGTCAGGCGGGCCATGTGGCCCAGCACGGCCCCGTCTCGTCGTTCGCCAAGCAGCACTTCGGGGATTTCCCACAGGCGTGCCAGGCGGCGGTTCAGATTGAGGATGCGGCCCTGGCAGTCCAGCACCAGAATGCCATCGGCGGTGGCTTCCAGGGTGGCTTGCAAGCGGGAGGTGAGCAGGGCCAGTTCGTCCTCGGCCCGTTTTTGGGATTCCACATTCACGGCGCGCACCAGAATGCCTTCGGGGCTGGCGCTGACTGTCTTGCGGGCCTGGAACAGGCTGCCATCACCGCGCCGATACAGGCCTTCCAGGGTCTGAGGCTCGGGTAGGCCGTGCTGGCGGACTTCCTCCCAGAAGAACACATCGGCCAGCGCGCATTCGATCTCCCCGATTTCCAAGCCCACCAGCGCCTCTTCCGGGCGCCCCAGTTGGCAGCAGGCTGCAGGGCTGGCGGCCAGGATGCGCAGTTGGGTGGTGTCCAGCAGCAGCAGGATTTCTTCGCTGGCCAGAAAGAGCAGGTTCTGATGGCGGGGGATCATGCCTTGCGGCCCTGCTGGGGGTTGGGGTCGAAGTAGTAGCTCACCCGCTTGCGGGGGCTCAGGTATTCATACACTTCGGGGGCGAGCTGGCTGGGGCGTAGCGCCTTGGTGATGTTCACCTCGGTTTCTTTTTCCAGATCCAGCATGATTGCCTCGTCCTTGGGGACGCCCGGATCGAACACCGTCACCCAGGGGCGCAGGGGTTTGGCCGGGTTGATGGAGGCTACCAGCGCAATCGTGTCATTCGAGAGGCGCACCACCGAGCCGGGCGGATAGACCCCCAGGCAGCGGATCATGATCTGCAGGGCCTGGGCGTCGAACTTGCTCCGGCGCTGGGCAAACATCAGTGACAAGGCCTCATGGGGGGTGAGGGATTTGTTGATGTCGATGGGGTTGCACAGGTTGTCGTAGTAATTCACCAGGGACACCACCCGGGCCAGGCGATCCATCTGGGCGCCCTTCAACTTGGCGGGATAGCCCGTGCCGTCGGCCATCTCGTGGTGCTGCATGATGATGCGCTGGATGGATTCGGGTAGGGCGATCTGGCGTGCCAGGCGCACCCCGAACTCGCAGTGGGCTTCCCGCAGCCGGCGTTCGTGGGTGCTCAGCTCATGGCGTGCGCGGGCGATCCGGTCGGGGATGTCGGCCAGCCCGATGTCGTGGAGCAGGGCGCCCAGGCCCATCAGCTGGCAGTCGATCCGGTTGATGCCCAGCTCCCGGGCCAGCATCAGGGAGAGGATGGAGCAGTTGAGGCCGTGGTAGTAGTTTTCTTCCCGCCCCGAATGGTCGCTCATCACATGGAGGGAGATTTCCGGCTGATCGAGGAAGGCAATGGCCACTTGGCTGACCAGTTCGTTGGCTTCTTCCAGGCATTCCTTGGGGCGGGCAAACAGCTGGCCGTTGATGTTGCGCATCACCTCGGCTGACTTGAGGAAGGCTTGTTCGACCTCCGTCATCCGGCGTCGGCGCTGGGCCAGGTCGGCGATGCGCTCCCGCTTGTGGGCGAGGGCGGCTTCCTGCACCGGGTCTGAGACGCCGGTGGGTTCTGGCGGCGGGGCGGGCGGCAGGCTCTCGCCGGCAGGCACCACCGGCTGGGCCGCAGAGCGGCTCGGGTCGTAGCGGAAATGCTTCACCCCCAGCTTGCGCAGGGTGGCGATCTGGTCCGGGCTGCGGATCTGGAAGCTGTTGAAGCTGAACGGGTGACTGAACCAGGGCAGGTCGATATGCACAAACAGCCCGACGCAGAGTTGCTCGGGCGTCACCAGAAAATCCTGGGCCGGGGGTGGGGTTTGGGACTCCATCGGGGCTGGGTGCACAAGGGTGGCGGGGAGACGATATCCCCCTTACGGCACCCACCCCGGAAAATTGAGCCCGGCCGTCTCAGCCCTCTGCGCTTTCGGGCGCCTCCAGCAGCAGGACGTGCACCCGGCGCGGCCCGTGGGCACCGAGCTGGATGGTCAGCTCCACATCCCCGGTGCGGGACGGGCCGGAGATGATGTTGGTGCATCGGGGCAAGCCCCCGGGCCGCGCCCGCAGCAGGGCCCAGGCGTCTTCATAGTGGCGCACGATGTGGGCGGCGGGCAGCACCACCACGTGGTAATCGGGCACGAAGTTGAGGGTGGTCGGGTGCGCGGGGCCGGACACGGTGAGAATGCTGCCCATCTCGGCGATGCCCGCCAGGCAGCCGGTGACGCCCAGCACCTCTTCCTGCCCGGCGGGGCCCGGGTGGTGTTCCAGCCCCCAGGGCAGGTCGGCCAGGGGGGCAGCAATGGCGGCCCGGGCGGGCAGCCCGTGTTCGGCCCGGTAAGCGGCCAGGGCGGCGGGCAAATCTGCGCGGCAGGCTACCCGGGCGACGGTGCCGGCCCGGCTCTGGAAACGGGTGATGAAGCGTTCCACCAGATCGTCGGAGTAGCTGATCCGGGTGTGGGCCGGGCGGCGGGCATCCAGCGCGGCGGCGGCTTCGGGAGGCAGGGCGTCCCGGCCCAGGGCCTGGCGGATGCGGGAAAGAATCTGTTCGCGGGGCATGGTGTCAGCGGGGCTCCTCTGGTTTTTGGGGGCGGGCCTGCCACAGTTCGAGGAAAGTTTTGCCCTGGGGCGCGGGCAGGTCGCGGAACTCGGTCCAGCCCCCGGCGAGGGGCAATGTGCGGATGCGCCCGCCGCGCCCACCCAGGCCCTTCAGCACCCGGGCGGCGAGGCGGTTGGCAAACTGGTACAGGCCCGGGCGTTCGGCGGCAAAGCGCCACACCCCCAGCCCGCGCCGCTGGGCCGGTGGCATCAGGCCCTGTTGGTGCTGCTGGTGGCGCAGTTCGCGCAGCATCTCGGGGAGCGGGATGCGCACCGGGCAGACCGACTGGCAGCGCCCGTTGAGGGTGCAGGCGTTGGGCAGGTCGCGGGTGCCATCCAGGCCTTCGAACAGGGGGGTCAGCACCGAGCCCATGGGCCCCGGATAGACCCAGCCGTAGGCGTGGCCGCCCACTGCACCATACACCGGGCAGTGGTTCATGCAGGCCCCGCAGCGGATGCAGCGCAGCATGTCCTGGAAGGGGCCGCCCAGCATCCGGCTGCGCCCGTTGTCCACCAGCACCACGTGGAATTCCTCGGGGCCGTCCAGGTCGCCGGGGCGGCGCGGGCCGGTGGAGAGGGTGGTGTAGGTCTCGGTTTCCTGGCCGGTGGCGCTGCGCGCCAGAATGCGCAGGAACAGGCTCACGTCTTCGAGGGTGGGGACGATGCGCTCGATGCCGCTGGTGACGATGTGCACCCGGGAGAGGGTCTGGGTCAGATCCCCGTTGCCTTCGTTGGTGACGATGATGGAGGTGCCGGTTTCCGCCACCAGAAAATTGCCCCCGGTGATCCCCACGTCGGAGCGGAAATACTTGTCGCGCAGCACCAGCCGGGCCTCGGTGACCAGATCGGCCACGGTCGTTTTGCGCGAGCCCCCGTGGGCCGCCTGGAACAGGTCGGAGACCTGATCCTTGGTCTTGTGCACCGCCGGGGCGATGATGTGGGAAGGCGGTTCGCCGGCCAGCTGGATGATGTATTCGCCCAGATCGGTTTCCACCACGGTGTAGCCCCGGGCTTCGAGGGCGTCGTTGAGGTCGATCTCTTCCGACACCATGGACTTGCCCTTGGTGATGGTGCGGGCCTGGACGCGTTCGCAGATTCCCAGAATCACCGCCCGGGCCTCGGCGGCGTCGCTCGCCCAATGCACCTGGCCCCCGGCGGCCTCGACCGCGCTGGCGAAGCGCTCCAGGTAGTGATCCAGATTTTCGAGTACGTGGTTCTTCACGTCCCGCGCTTCATCCCGCAGGCGCTCGAACTCGGGCAGGGCGGCGGCCAGTTCGGCGCGCTTGTTCACAAAGCTGCCCCGGGCCTTGCCCAGGGCCACTCGCAGGTGGGGGTCGGCCAGGGCTTCCCGGGCCTTGTCCTTGAATTTCAGGCTCTGGTTGATCATGGTGCGGTCCTCAGCGTTCAGTCCTCGTGGCCATCCCCGATGCCCGGGGTGTCGCCCATCTGGGCCAGAATCTCGGCGGTGTGCAGCACCTTCACCGGGCTGCCCTGACGCTTGAGCCGGCCCGCCAGGTGGAGCAGGCAACCCAGGTCGCCCCCCACCAGGGTGTCGGCGCCGCTGGAGGCCACGTCGGCCAGCTTGTCATCGGCCAGCCGGCCCGAGATGGGCGGGTACTTGACGCAGAAGGTGCCGCCAAACCCGCAGCACACCTCCGGGTCGGCCAGTTCGCAGCGCTTGAGCCCATCCACGCTGTCCAGCAGCAGGCGCGGCTGCTGTTTGATGCCCAGCCCGCGCAGGCCCGAGCAGGAATCATGCAGCGCCACCCGGCCCGGGTAGGCGGCTTCCACCGCCTGCACCCCGCGCACATCCACCAGAAACGCGATCAGCTCATGGCTGCGCGCCGCCAGGGCCTGGGCGCGGGGGCCCCAGATGGGGTCATCGGCCAGGAGGCGGGGGTAGTCATTGCGCAGGGTGGACATGCAGGAGCCGGACGGTCCCACCACGTAATCAAAGCCCTCGAACACTTCCACCACCTGCCGGGCGAGGGCCTGGGCGGCTGCGTAATCGCCGCTGTTGTAGGCCGGCTGACCGCAGCAGGTCTGGGCGAGGGGCACTTCAACCCGACACCCGGCGGCTTCCAGCAGCTTGACGCTGGCAAAGCCCACCGAGGGCCGGAACAGATTCATCAGACAGGTCGCAAACAGGCCGACCCGGGGCGCATCAGACATGGCGCTTCCTTGGCTGGGGGGGAAGGACGGGATGCTAGGCGCGGGGCGGGGGTTGGGCAAGGGGGGAAACCCTGGTTTATCCAGGCGGCAAGGCAGGCATGTATGGATGCCCTTATAATCTTTGGCCCGCCTTCGGGTAGTCGATATTGATGGGAGATACGCGATGTTGTCTTGGTTCGATGCAAATGAAGTCCAGCAAATGGCTGAACGCTTGGCTGAAGAGTTTGGCCGGGTGTATCCCGCGACCGAAATTGGAAAAGAAAACAAGCAGAGCCAGGTGCGGCGAGAACGGGCTACTCAGGTGCTGTTTGCCCAGACCAAGCAGTTTGCTGCGAAAGCAGGGCTGAATATTTACAAGAAAGCCCGATTTGGTCAGACATTCCAGCAGGCTTTGGTGAGCCGAGGCTACGACGTGGAGTTCGTGCGGACCTTGACCAAGGAAGTGCTGTTTTACCTGCGTTAAGATCGGATGACCATGTTCAAGCGTCTTGTTGCCCTGTGGAAACAGGTTCAGGAAGTTCAGACCGAAGCTCTGGAAAGTAAGTCGCAACCGCCTGCCCCGGAAGATGCCGCTGCTGTGGCTGCGCTCAAGGCGCAAGCTCAATCCTGTGCCAGATTGGGTGACTGGGCGGGGGCCGAGCGCTGTTTCAGGGAGGTGCTGGACAGGGCGCCACAAGATGCAGATGGACATGCGTTGCTCGGACATTTTTTATATACCCGTGCCCATGCAGAACGTGATGCGCCGGCGTTCCGCAGCCAACAGGCGGAAGCCCTGGCTTACTTGCACGCGGCGGTAAGGCTGGATCCTGATCTTTATCAGGCCCATTACCATCTGGGGTATTGGGCGCGTGTGGAGGATGCCCAAGAAGAGGCGGAGTTGCATCTCGAGCGTTGCCTGTTATTGGCACCCGAGTACGAGCCCGCCATGTTGGAGCTGTTGTATGCCCTGCTCGAAAAGGATGGCCCCACGGCGGCGCGGGCACGGTTGGAGTCTTATGCATCAAGAATGCGTACGCCTGAGCTGAAAGTGGCTTGGGCCTGGGTATTGCAATGTGCGGGTGAGGATGAGCAGGCGCTGGCAATGTATAAGGCCGTGCTGGCTGAAAATCCGGGCGCAGTTGATGCCGCCTTGCAGCAAGGCGTTGTGCAGTTGCGACGTCTCGAGATTTCGGAAGCTCTGGTGTCCCTCGATCGATTCCGGCAACGGCCTGATCAATTGCGTGGGCAGTTGGTCGCGGGCTACATGCTGCTGGCCATGGGGTGTTTGCAGGAGGGGTTCCGCCTGTACGAGCGGCGCTTCTCCATGTTGTCGGGGGAGTACAAATCCCTGACTGATTTCATGCGCTTGTGTGGTGCGCACAATCGCTGGACGGGTGACCCGTTGGCGGGGCGT
>JAJTBM010000049.1 GCA_021286885.1 Rhodocyclales bacterium | reverse complement strand
CGGCCCGTTCCAGCCGGTGACGGGCGATGCGCTGGATCAGGCTCAGGTCGCCCCGGGCGGCAAGGCGGCGCAGGCCCCACAGGCGTTCGCCCAGGGCAAGGCCTGCTTCGGCCAGGGCGATGGCGCAGGCCAGGGCGAGGGTCAGCAGGGCTGGGGTGAGCAGCCAGGAAACGAGCTGGTGCAGCCAGCCCAGGGGGTGAGTGTCATTCATCGGTGAATTTCCGGGGTGAGGTCGAAGGAAGGGGGCGCCGGCTCCAGCCCAGGCCCAGCAGCAGGCACAGCAGGGCCAGGCTGGTCAGGGTTTCCGGGGGGGCACTGGGCAGGGCTGCGGGCTGGGTAGCCGGTGGCCGGCGGGTGAGGGTGGAGTAACGGGGCGGCGGCGGGGCGTTGGCCGGGGCGGCTTGGGGCGTGTGCGTGGGGGCCGTGCGGGTGCGGGCCTGGTTCAAAGGCTGGGGCCGGGGTTGGGATGCGGATGATGCCTGGGGGCTGGCGTCTTCGCCTCGGGCCCGCTCCAGGCGGGTGTTGAGGGCTTGGGCGTCGGCGGCGTCGAGCTGGGGCGCCAGCCAGGCCCACATGGGATGGTTGGGGGCGGTGTGGCCGCTGCCGGGCAGACCGTTACGTCCCACCAGGCGGGCCAGTTCGCCGCCCATGCGGCGCAGGGTGGCCGGATCGGTCTGCCAGAAGCCCTTGTGGGCTGCCACCATGAAAATTGCCAGCATCTGGGCCTTGACGTGGGCATTCGGGCCTTGTTCCAGAAACTTGGGCAGGCCGAGTTTCTGCTTGTCGTCAAAGTAGGTGGCTTTCACTTCGTCCCAGGCCCAGGGCTGGATCAGCTCGGGGCGGGTGACTTGCCAGCCCCATAGGTTCTCCAGAAACTCCTGGCCCATGGTGCGGGCACCGGCGTAGCCGTGTTTCATCAGGGGCTTGATCCATTCTGAGGCCTTCGGGGCGCTGTCCGGTGAGGGTTTCCACCCCCAGGGAGAGGCCGCCCAGATAGTCGAAGGCGTCGTTGTTGTCGAGGAGGCCATAAAGATTGCTGGCGCGCCCGTGGTAGCTGCGAGCAACCCCGGCCAGGGCGGTTTCAAAGGCCAGATGTGCGGCCTCGCCGCTGGCGTCCAGCCCGTAGGCATGCCCCATGTGGCGCAGATAAACGCGTCCCAGTTCGTCCCGGGTCTGCCAGGCGCCGGAGCGCTCCGCGAGCCGGTTCACCCCCGCGCTGTAGGCGCCGGGCGCATCGCCAAACACGCGCAGGCTGGCGGCAGGGCCGGCTTCCTGGAGTGGGAGGCCCCGGCTCAGGAGTTGGCGGGTACGCATCAGCCACATGCGGGCCAGCAGATTGTCGGCTAAGGGCTGATCGCCTCGGGGGGCGCCGGGGATGGGGGCCAGGGCTGCATCCAGGGCCGGGGCCAGTTCGGGGGCCTGGGCCAGGAGTGGCTGGGCGGAGGCGGCCAGGGCGAGGCGTCCGGCTCGATCCACCTGGTTGAGCAGGTTGGGGTAGAGATCCCGGAACAGGCCAGAGGTGGTGATGAGCACGTCGCGCCGGGGGGCATCGAGCAGGCGCACATCGGTGACGATGCCCCGGGCATTCCAGACGGGCTCGGCCCCCATCAGGGCGAGGCAGAAGCCCAGCATGGCCCCTTCATCCCGCACCGCATCGGAGGCCCACAGGATCACCGCATCGCTGGCGTCCTGGGTCTGGCGCGGGCGGGCCTGGGTGGCCAGGGTGCGGCCCAGTTCGTAGCCGAGCCGGGTGGGCAGGATGTCGCCATCCACCGCATGAAAATTGCGCCCGGTGGGCAGCGCCTCGGGGGAGCGCAGGGGGTCGTTGCCCTTGCCCGGGGGAAGGTAGCGCCCGGCCAGCCCGGCCAGTAGCCCGGCCATTTCCAGGCGCGGGGAGTCGGCCAGGCGCCGGGCGATTTCGGGGGTGTAACCGCCGGCCATCTGGCCCATGGAGTCGGCCATGAGTTGCAGGGATTCGGGCGTCCAGTCCTGCCCAAACACATGCAGGCCGTGGGGCATGAACTTCTCTTGCAGCTTGGTGAGGTAGTGGCCCACTTCGTGGGCGAGCAGATCGTCGTCGGCTTCTTCAAAGCCGATGCCGCGTACCTCCAGCACGTCGGCCATGCTCGCTTCCAGTTCGGTGCGCAGGTTAAGGGCGATCACCTGTTCCCGCATCCGGCGGGCGGCTTGGGCCTTGAGGCTTTCGCTGCTGGCGGCCTCAAAGCTTTCCACCACCTGGCGCAGGCTCAGGAGCTGGTCGTAAAGCGGAGTGGCCGCCAGGGGCGGGGTGAGGTGGTCCACGATGACCGCCAGCCCTCGGCGCTTGGCCTGAATGCCTTCGCCCACGCCGTCCACGATGTAGGGGTAGATCCCGGGGAGATCGCTGGCAACCAGGCTGGGGTAGTCGTCGGCGGTGAGGCCCACGGCCTTGCCGGGCAGAAATTCGTAGGTGGAGTGGCGCCCCAGGTGCACGACTGCATCGGCCCGGAATTCGTCCCGCAGCCAGTGGTAGAAGCCCAGAAACTGGTGGGGCGGTGGCACGCTGGTGTTGGCGTGGAGCAATTCTTCATCCACCTCCCAGCCCCGGGGAGGCTGGGGGCCCACAAAGATGTTGCCAAAGCGCAGGCCGGGGATGATCTGGCGCCCGCCATGCACCATCACCCGTCCCGGAGCCGGGCCCCAGCCCCGGAGGCCTTCGATCCGGTAATCCACAAGGCGGGCCACCTGGCGGGTGAGGCGGCTGCAGGGCTGGCGTGGGTGTTCGCCCAGGCAGTCCAGATAGCCCTGTTCCAGGTGATGCAGGCCGGCAATGGCGTCCTGGCGGCGGGGGTGGTCGGCGCCTTCGGCCAGGTGATGCAGTTCTTTCATCACCGCTTCCAAACGCTTGCGCCCCAGGCTGCGTTCGCCCCGGGCTTCGGCCTCCAGTAGTTCGGCATGGAGCCGCCCCAGGGGGCCGGACACCATTTCCAGGCGCACCCGCTCGGGCAGGCGGGCAAACCAGTCTCCGTAAGCGGCGCCCTCAAGGGTTTGGCTGTGTTGGGCCAGCTCGGCCAGAGCGGCCCGGTCTTCAGGCAGATTGACCCCCCGGGCCATGATTTGCTCCAGCAGGGCTTCGGGGCTGGGGGGCAGATCCCCCACTGTGTAGCCCTCGGCTTTCAGCCGCTGGAGAATGGCGAACAGGGAGGCGGGCACGTCCAGATTGTCGGCACCGATGTTCTGGCGCCCGGGCGGATGGTTGTAATAGATCAGCGCGATGCGCTTGTCCTGGTTGGGCAGGTGCTGGAGCTGTTGCCAGCGCCGGGCCCGGGCAATCAGGCGGCTCATTTCTTCGGGGATGGGCTGGCTCTGCCGGGTTTCGATGCCGGTGAGGGGATCGGCCCGGGTGGGGCCGGCGGCGGCCACCACAATGGGCTGGCCAATCCCTTGCAACTCGGGCAGGGCTACCCGGTACTGGACTGAATCCACCGGCAGGCCTTCGGGGGACAGGCGCCATTGGGTGGCCGTCCGCTCGGTCAGGCGAATCGCTTTGAACACCGGCAGATCGAGGCGCTGGAGCGCCTCGGTGACGGCTTCGCGGTTCTCGGCAGCACCCACCACAAAATCCTGAACCACCACCAGCCCCACAGGTCGGGCCGGGGCCAGCAGTTCTGGCAGGCGTTCGATGGCCGTGCGGGAGGCGCTGCCCCAGCGGGTGAGCACTTGGGCGCAGGCCAGCCCTTGGCGGCGCGATTCGGCGCACAGGGCAGCGGCGGTGCCTGATTCGGTGTTGGATAGATCCAGCACCACCAGCGCCGGGCCAGAAGGCAGCAGGGCGGCGCCCCAGGCGGCGTCATCCAGCCGTTCGGCATCGCCTGCGCGCAGACGCAGGGTGGGTTCGGGCCGGGGCGCGGGCAGGGGGTGGCCATCGAGTACGTGGCTGAAAACCCGGGCCAGGTTGTCCGGGCCACCGGCCTGCCAGTGCTGGCGGGCGGCCAGCCATTCGGCGGTGGCGGGGGATTGTCGTGCCCGGGCGAGGGCTTCGGGCGGCGGTGCCTCGCCCGCCAGCTGGCGTAAGAGCTCTGGCTCGGTGCCCGCCAGACGGCCCAGGGCACTGCGGCTTTGCAGGGTGAGGCGCTGTTCTCCGTTGAGGGCCAGAATGCGCACTGCGCGGCTGGCGGGCAGGGCTTCAAGCAGGCGCCGGGCCGGGTCGCCAAACACCGAGACGGCCAGCACCGCATCGGCGTTGAGCCATTGGGCCAACTGTTTGTCGCTGGCGGCCATGAGCTGGGCGGGGGTGCGCAGCCGTACCTGATCCCGGGGGTGCTGGCGCAGGTGCAGGCGGGCGGCCTCCATGGCGTCGGGGGCCGCCCGGTCGGTGACGACGGCAAACAGGGTGGCTGCCTGGGCTGGGGGTAGCACCAGCATCATCAGCATCACCCGCAGGAGCGCGGGCAGCAGGGCCGCCAGCCATCCGACCCGGGGGCGGTATTCAAAGGAAGAAAAGAAAGTCATGGTGCCACGCCGTCTCTGCCAGAAGTGCCAGCCCAGGGCAGCAGGGGGCGGGAGACGGGCGGCCGCAGGGCACGCCCAGGGGGCGGGGCTCTGGGGCGGGCGTCATGCCCACACCCCGGGGCCGCGTCGCGCTGGCCTTCGTCATGCACGAATGCCGTTTAAGGTCCGGCGGCGGTCTTCTGGCTTGCCTTCGTACTTGACACCGCCTTCCCGGCCTGGGGCCAGTGGCATGAGGGTGTGTCGTCGGGCCTACAGCAGCGGGGGCTGCGCCGGAATCACGGGTTTGTAAGCCGTTGTACCGGACTTCCCTGGGCCGCCTGCATGGATCGGGCGGCCCCCGTCGGATCTGGAAGAGTGCAAGCTTAAGGGAGCTGACGCGCTGCAGCAAGGCCAGGAGCACCTGCGAACCAGGTCATAAAACGACAGGGTAATTTTTTCATTGACCGGGCCGGGCTGTGCCGGAATACTTCGGGGTATTCTGCTTTTACGATCCTTTACCGTTTTTTTGCCTTCTGATCCGGGATAAACACTGTGTCGTCGAACCAAGCCCCTTCTCCTCTGGATGCCCAGGCCGAAGCCCTGCTGGCCGACATTGCCACGTTCGACCTGGAAGCCGCCAAGCGCCGGGTGGCGGCGGTGGATGGGCGCTACACCGGCCTGCGCAGCTCCCAGACATCCTTCCCCACGGTCAAGGATGTGCCCGAAGTGCCTGAAGTGCCCGCCGCCCCGGCGGCCACGCCCCAGGCCTCCCACGCGCTGCACGCGTCCTCCCGCCCGGCCCAGGTGTCCGCTCCCGAGGCTGGCACCAGCAGCCTGCTGGGTGGGGGCTTGCTGGCCCAGTTGCGCAAGGAAACCGAGCAGCGCCAGCAAACCCAGGCCAGCGCCGAGCTGCTCGCGGCCCGGCGCAAGCGCTGTTCCGATGTGCTGCGCCAGGTCACCGACTATCTGCGCGAGTTCACCCGCCAGCTTAATGTGCTGCAACCCGAAATCCCCCGCACCTATTACCTGTTCGACAAGCACGATGCTTTTAGCGGCCTGGTCTGGGCCAAGGGGGGGGCTGATCACCGCAGCGCTTCTGAGGGGGATGGGGGCCACATCCTTCAGGCGGGGTTTGCCTATACCCTCAAGGGCCGGGGCCAGCGCCAGGTGGATCAGTTCGACCCGGCCTCCGCCGAGCGGGTGCGCAAGGTGCTGATTGATCTGGGCTTCAAGCTGGAGGTGCAGATCCAGCGCAACGAGCTGAACCAGATCAACCGCATCCGCTTCGCCTTCGCCGAGGAAATCCCGGTGCAGGTGGTGTGGCGGGCCGACCCGGATCAGGATCAGATCCTGATCGAGGCCCGCAATCTGGAGCGCTTCGGCGTGACCCGTTTCAGCCTCCCGCTGGATGCGGTCAATGGCCAGTTGCTGGATGAATTTGGCTGTCTGGTGCTGGGGCGCGAAAGCCAGTTCCGCAGCAAGGCCAAGATTGTGGTGGGCTGAGGGCCAGCTTACAAAGTTTCGATGTTTGCCCGCAGGGCGGCCGCGTAATCCCGCAGCGCCGCCCGTTCTGCATCCCCCATCTTGTCCACCTGCCGGAACACCAGCCCCAGCCGGGGGTTGCCTTCCAGGCGGGGGCGGTGGGTCATGAAAAAATCCCAATACAGCGCGTTGAAGGGGCAGGCCCCGGGGCCGGTGCGCTGGCGTACCGCATAGCTGCACTGGCGGCAGTGGTCGCCCATCCGGTCGAGGTAGGCGCCGCTGCTCACATAGGGTTTGGAAGCGAGCAGGCCGCCATCGGCAAACTGGCCCATGCCCAGGGTGTTGGGCAACTCCACCCACTCGAAGGCGTCGATATAGACGCCCAGATACCAGCGATGCACCCCCGCCGGGTCCAGCCCGGCCAGCAGCGCAAAGTTGCTGATCACCATCAGGCGCTGGATGTGGTGGGCGTAGGCGTGGGCCAGAGAATCCCCCACCGCCCGGGCCAGGCAGGCCATCCGGGTGGTGCCCGTCCAGAACCAGCCGGGCAGGGGCCGGGTGTGGCCGAAGAAGTTGTGCTCGGCATAGTCCGGCATCTGCGCCCAATACACGCCGCGCACGTATTCGCGCCAGCCCAGAATCTGGCGGATGAAGCCTTCCACGGCCGGTAGCGGCGCGGTGCCCGCCCGCCAGGCATCTTCTGCCCGCTGGATCACCTCCCGGGGGTGGAGCATCTTGGTGTTGAGGGCAAACGACAGCAGGCTGTGGAACAGGCGCGGGGCGCTTGCCGAAAGCGCATCCTGGTAGTCGCCAAAATGGGGCAGGCCGTGGGCGATGAAGTCATCCAGCTGGACGAGGGCTTCGCGCCGGTCCAGGGGCCAGCGCAGGGCCTCGGCGCAGGGCTGGCCGAAGCTGTCTACCCCGGCGGCCTGGATGCGGGCCCAGATCGCCCGGTGATCGTGGCGCGGGCGCAGGTCGGCGGGCTCGGGTGGGGTGCCGGGCCAGCGCTTGCGGTTCTCCTGATCGAAGTTCCACTGGCCGCCTTCGGGCTTGCCCCGGGCATCCAGCAGCACCTGCCATTGCTGGCGCATGGCCCGGTAGAAGTGCTCCATGCGCCACTCGCGCCGCTGGGCAAAGAAGCGGCCCACCGCATCCCGGGGGGCGAGGAAGTGCTCGCTATCGACCATCTCCACCGTCACGCCCTGGGCCTCCATGCGGGCGCTCCACGCGGCCAGGGCTTGATCCAGCCGCCATTCGTCCGGGGCCTGGTATTCGATGCGGGGGGCCTGGTAATGGGCCTGGAGGGCCTCCAGATTGGCGCAGATCGACTGGCGATTGGACGGGTCGTCGATGCGTACGTGGCGCATCCGGTGCCCTTCGGCCCGGCGGGCGCCCACAAAGGCTTCCATGGCCGCAAACAGGGCGATGATCTTCTGGGCGTGGTGGCGCACGTAGTCGGTTTCGCTGCGCACCTCCATCAACACATGCAGGATGCCCGGGTCGGGCTGCTGCCACCAGCGGTGCAGCGGGTTGAGCTGATCCCCCAGCACCAGCCGCAGGGTGTGCACCGGCACAGGCGTGTTCATGTAGCCCCCCAGCGGGCCCGGTAGCGGCCATCCGGGTCATGTTCGCGCCCCTGGCGCAGGGGGTCGAAACGCCGCCCGCCCCGGGGGTCGGTGCCCCGCCCGGCGATGTAGAGCCAGTTGCCCTGGTTGCTATACACATCAAAATCCACCAGTTGGGCTTCAAACCAGGCGGCGCCGGCACGCCAGTCGCCGCCCAGGTCGTTGATCAGATAACTGGCCACGATCTGGCGCAGCCGGTTGCTCAGAAAGCCGGTGGCGGCCAGCTCGCGCATGCCGGCATCCACCAGGGCTTCGCCGGTGGCGCCCTGGCACCAGCGGGCAAAGGCTTGATCCTGATCGGGCCCCGATGTGGGTAGCGGGCGTTCGGAGAGGCCCCGGGCCCGGTACAGCGCCGCCCCGTGACGCCAGTGCAGCCAGCGAAAATGGTCGCGCCACAGCAGCTCGAACCAGAGCCAATAGCTGCTTGCGCTGGCCCCGTGCCGGGCTTCGAAATCCTGCAGGCGGGCCCATGCCCAGCGCGGCGAGAGGGCGCCCGTGGCCAGCCAGGGTGAGAGCTTGCTGGACGCCTCAAAGCCCATGACTTGATTGCGGGTGGCCTTGTAGCTGTGGGGCAGGCCCTGGGCCAGATAGGTTTCCCAATGGGCCTGGGCCGCTGCCTCGCCCCCCTGGCAGGTGGGGTGGGCGTAGGGGAACAGGCTATGGGGATGGGCCGGTGGGCAGGGGACGGGGGCGGGGGTGTCGAGCACCAGCCCCTGGGCCGCCCAGCGGGCCTGCCACGCGGGCCAGGCTTGGCCGCACCAGCGCGGCTCGGCCCCGCCTTCCCAGCCGGGGATCTGGTCTGGGGTGGGCAGGGGGGGCGCAGGGCGCACGCCGGCCCCTTCGACGGCCTGGCGGAAAGCGGTAAATACCGTGGGCACCGCTTCCGGCTCAAAGGGTAGGTCTGCCGGGTCGAGCAGGCTGGAATGCCAGTGGCACTCCAGCTTCAGTCCGGCCCCTTCGGCTGCTTCCCAGGGGGCGCGGATCGCTTCGCACCAGATCTGGGTTGCGCCCGTGGCGGCGGCCAGCCGGGGCAGCACCTGGGCGGCTGCGCCCGCCAGGATCAGCAGATCACTGCCCAGTGCGCGCAGGCGGGCGGCCAGAGCGGCCCGGGTCTGGGCCTCGAATGCACGCCGGTGGGGCCCGACCCGGGCAAAACCGTAGGGGGTGTCGGTGTCGGGGGGCACGCAGCACACCGGCAGCAGGGCGGCCCCGGTGGCGCGGGCGTGCTGGAGGGCCCGGGCCAGGGCGGGCTGATCATGGAGCCGCAGATCCTGGCGGAACCAGTAAATGAGGGTGTTCATGGGCGACCTTCGGGGGCGGGGCCAGCCTTGCGCTGGCGGCGGCAGCGTTCGGAGCAGTATTTCACCTCGTCCCACACGGCCGCCCACTTCTTGCGCCAGGCAAAGGGGCGTCCGCAGCAGGCGCAGATGCGGGTGGGCAGATCGGCTTTACGACGCATGGCGCAGGCCGACGCGCCACCGGCCCGGGGGCGGGCGGTGGTTGCGTGGAGAGCGTGGAGAGCGTGGAAAGAGGGGGTTTGATGAGTCCATGGGGCCATGGACAAGGGATAGGGCGGCCAGGTTCCGGCGTTTGCCTCAGTGTGCCGGGCTCTCTTCGGCGGGCAGCAGCACCCGTGCTTCCAGGCCCTGGCCTTCGGGGGCGGTGTGGAGTTCGATCTCGCCCTGGTGGCTCAGCACGATCTCGCGCACGATGGCCAGGCCCAGGCCGCTGCCGGCGGGGTTGTGGCCGGGCAGGCGGTAGAAGCGCTGGAACACGGAGGCCCGGTCTTCCGGGGGAATGCCGGGGCCGTTGTCCATGACGCGCAGGCGCTGGTGGCCGCTCCAGGTGTCGACCGACACGGTGACCATTCCGCCGGCGGGGGTGTAGCGCAGGGCGTTGTCCACCAGATTGCTGATCATTTCCCGCAGTAGCAGGGGCTGGCCGTGGACCCGGCAGGGGCGGGTGTCGCCTTCGAAGCCCAGGTCTATGCCCCGTTCGCCGGCCAGCACCAGCAGGTCGATTACCACTTCCCGGGCCAGGGCGTTCATATCCACGCTGCTGAGGCCCACCATCATTCCGTTCACCGCCTCGGCCCGGGAGAGGGAGAGCAGCTGGTTGGTGAGCCGGGTGGCGTGGCCCAGGCTGCGGTGCAGGGCGCCTAGGGCGTGGCGGGTTTCGCCGGGGTCGTCTTGGCGCAGGGCGTATTCGGCCTGGGTCTTGAGCACGGCAAGGGGGGTGCGCAGCTGGTGGGCGGCGTCGGTGATGAAGCGCCGGCGGGCTTCCAGCATGCGGCTGATGCGGGCCAGGTGATGGTTGATGGCCTGGGCGAGGGGCTGGACTTCGGCGGGCACGTGGCGCCCGTCCAGGGGGGTGAGGTCGTCCTCGGGGCGCTGGCGTATGGTTTGGCCCAGCTGGTCGATGGGGCGCAGGGCGGTGATGGTGGCGAGCAGCACGATGCCCAGGGCGGCCACCATCACTAGGGCCTTGCGTGCAAATTCGCGCAGGAAAAGGCGTTGCACCACGTCTTGGCGGGCGTTGGTGGTTTCCGCCACGATGATCATCACCGGATGGGGGAACTCGGGCCGGTAGAGAGGCTTGACCAGGGCCCCCAGGCGCAGGGGCTCGCCCTTGTAGAGCCCGTCGTAGAACACTGGCTTGTTGTATTCCGGTTCGCCGGGGGGCAGGGGCAGCTGTTCGTAGCCGGTGATGAGGCGCCCGCCCCGCACTTGGACGTTGTAATAGATCCGGTCGGCGCTGCCTGCCTCGAAGAGTTCCAGCGCGGAGTAGGGCACATCCACCACGATCTCGTCTTCGGTGGCGTACACCCGCTCGGCAATCCCCCGCACCGAGGCGGAGAGGGAGCGATCATAGGCGTGGTTGGCGGTCTGCTGGGCGTCGCCGTAGCTGAACCACGCATCCACCAGCAGCAGCAAGGACAGCATGCCCACCAGCCACAGGCTCTGGTGGCGCTTGAGGCTGCCGGCCTTCATGGGGCGGGGGCAGGGCCCTCGGGCCCCAGCATATAGCCCAGCCCGCGCACGGTGGTGATGCGCACGCCGCTGCCTTCGAGTTTCTTGCGCAGCCGGTGCACATAGATTTCGATGGCCTCGGCCCGGGCGTCCTGGTCGAGGCTGAACACTTTTTCGAACAGGGCTTCCCGGGACAGGGGGCGCCCGGCCCGCAGCAGCAGGGCTTCGAGCACGGCCAGTTCCCGGGGGGTGAGGGGCAGGGGCTGGTTATCCACGCTGCTCATGCGGCTCACCGTGTCAAAATCCAGGCGTCCGACCCGGATCACCGGGTTGAAACCCGCACTGCGCCGCAGCAGGGCCCGCAGCCGGGCTTCCAGTTCGTTGAGCTCGAAAGGCTTGGCCAGATAGTCGTCGGCCCCCAAGTTGAGGCCCTTCACCCGGTCATCCACCGCGCCCCGGGCGGTGAGGATCAGCACGGGGATGCGGGAGCCCCGGCCCCGCAGGTTGCGCAGCACTTCCAGCCCGTCCTTGCCGGGCAGGGTCAGATCCAGGATCAGGCCATCGTAGCTTTCGCTCTGCAGGAAGTGTTCGGCGTGGTCGCCCCGGTCGGCCACGTCTACCGCGTAGCCGGCCTGGCGCAGGGATTTGGCGAGCCATTCGCCCAGCTCGGGGTGATCTTCGGCAAGGAGGATGCGCATGGGTGTGCTCTGTGCTGTGTTGGGGCCTTGTATCGGTCTGGGCGGCCTGGGCTTGATCGGGCCGGCAGATCAGTGGGGCGAAGCCTAGCGCCTTGCGGGGCTGAAAGCGAATCGAAAGCCAGCCGGAGAATCATGCAGTCCATGGGCTGCCGGGCGGCGTTGCGGGATGCGCGGTTTGAGCGGCCACACTCACAAAAAAATCAGGAGACAAACACCATGAACACGATCTTCAAGCCCACCCGGCGGCGTTTTGGTCTGGCAGCCGGTGCTGCCTTGCTGGCCTGTGCCCTGGGGAGCGGCGCCAGCTTCGCCCAGAGCACGCCGGAGCTGGTGGCGGCGGCCAACAAGGAAGGCAAGCTGGTGATTTACGGCGTCACCGACAACGAGCAGGCCAATCACCTGATCCGGGATTTCCGCACCCTCTACCCGGCGATTCAGGTGGAGTACAGCAATATGAGCACCACCGAGCTGTACAACCGCTTCATTTCCGAATCGGCTGCCGGCGCGTCGGCGGATGTGACCTGGTCTTCGTCCATGGATCTGCAGGTGAAGCTGGTGAACGATGGTTATGCCCAGCCCCACAAGTCGGCAGAAACCGCCCGCCTGCCCGAGTGGGCTAACTGGAAGAACGAAGCCTTCGGCACCACCTACGAGCCCATCGGGATCGTCTACAACAAGCGCCTGGTGCCTGCCGCCGATGTGCCCCAGAGCCACGCCGACCTGATCCGGCTGCTCACCACCCAGGCCGACAAGTACCGGGGCAAGGTGACGACCTACGATCCGGAAAAATCCGGCGTGGGCTTCATGCTGGTCACCCAGGACAAGCAGGTGAATGGGGCCGGGTTCAATGATCTGATCAAGGCCCTGGGGGGCGTCCAGGCCAAGGTTCAGGGGGCCACCGGGACGATGATGGAGCGCATTGCCTCGGGCGAAAACCTGATCGGCTACAACCTGAACGCCGCCTACGCCCTGACCCGGGCCCAGAAAGATCCGGCGATTGGCATCGTGCTGCCCAAGGATTACACCCTGGTGCTGTCCCGGGTGATGTTCATCGCCAAGAACGCCCGCCATCCCAACGCGGCCAAGCTGTGGCTGGATTTCGTGCTCTCCAAGCGGGGCCAGGAAGTCATCGCCAGCAAGGCCGACCTGTACGCCATCCGCCCGGATGTGGAGGGGGATACCACCGCTTCCGGCCTGCGCAAGCAGCTGGGGGACGCCCTGCGCCCGGTGCCCATCGGCACGGGTCTCTTGACCTATCTGGATCAGGCCAAGCGCTTGGACTTCCTGCGCCAGTGGAACGCCGCCCTCAAGGGGCGCTGATCCGGCACCCCACACCCCACATTCCAAACCCAAACTCGCCAGAGTTTCCCTGAAGGCCAGCCCCCCCGCTGGCGCCTGCTTCCCCCTGTTTCCCCCCGGCCCTGGCCGGTGGGGCGGGGCCTTGTCGTCCATTTTTTGTCCTGACCGGAAAACCTGCCATGTTGCAAACATTGCCCAGACGGGCGGTGGTGGCCCTGCTCGCCCTGTCCGTCTTCTTTCCGCTGGGCCTGGTGTTTTACCAGAGCCTGTTGTCCAGCCCCTTCTTCATGCCCGGGGCCAAGATTGGCCTGGAGGCCTTTGCCTTCATCTTTGCCGACCCGGATTTCTGGG
>JAJTBM010000558.1 GCA_021286885.1 Rhodocyclales bacterium | reverse complement strand
GGCCGGTAGAGGGCGAGCCCCGCCAAAGGCGGCAAAGCCGGCAAGCTTTGGGGAAATTTAGCCTCAATGCCGATTTCGGGGGCCCGCCCCCGCCAGCTGCTGACCAGGTCGTTGAGGGCATCCACCATCTGCAAGCCCTCCAAGCCATGGGGGCGAAGCTGGGATAGCAAGCCCCGCACCTGGGCCAACATCCGGGCTGCCTCGCCGCGAATATCCTGGGCGCTGGCGATCAAGGCCTCAGTGTCTGCATGGCGCGCGTGCTTTTCGATGAAGGCCGCCGAAATATTGATGGCCGTCAGGGCTTGCCCGAACTCGTCATGGAGTTCCCGAGCCAGCTCCCGCCGCTCGGCCTCCTGCAGTTCGAGCAATTGCCGGGCAAGGTGCTGCTCCGACTGGCGCGCCTGGGCCAGATCATCTGCCAGCTGTTCAATGCAGCGGGCGATGCTGGCAAATTCACGCAACTCCAGGTGGGGCATGGCCACGGGATGCTCCCCCTGACCAATCCGGGCCAAGCCCTGCTCCAGCACACGCACCGGCTTGAGGGCCCGGTGGGCCGCCAGCCAGGCCATGACCGCCATGACCATGCAGAAGACCAGCAGGGTTGTGATGATGCGCAAAGCGTCGCGAATGATCTCCTGGACTTCGCTACGGGCATTGGCACGAATCACCAGCGTGCCGTCCTGCAAGGGAATACGTCGCTCATGGACCTGCCGACCATCCATCAGATAGTCCACCAGGGGGGCAAGCCAACTGGCGCTGGACGCTTGTGCTACAGGCTGCTCCATCGTGGAGCGCTCCAAAGTGAGCACAACGTGCCGCAAATGATCACTTTGCAATACAGGCTCCAGATCTGCCGCCTTGACCCCTGTAGCGGCACTCAAGATCAACATGGTGTTTACCAGATGGGTGGAAGCATCCATTTCTTCTGCCACATCTTCCCTCAGAGCGAGTCCCACCCAGGCCGCAGCCGCAATCAGCAGCGCCAAAGCCAGTCCAAGCACCTGACCGAACAACCTCCAGCGCAGATCCATCCTGTCTCTCCATGTATCTTTGTTTAACCATACGGACAGCAAGGCATATGCCAATCCTGGGTTTTCAGGGAAAACTTCCCGCCCCTGACGGGTACCCTTCCCGGGACAGGCCCGTCACCCCACGGCGATACTGCCTCCGACCTGGCCCCAGCCAGTGCCCTTACAACGATACGGAGACAAGGATTCGCCCATGTTCAAGCCCCGCTTCCCCCTGCGCGCCACGGCCGTAGCCCTGCTTCTGGCCGGCCTGGCCGGTCAGGCCCTCGCCACCAACGTCACCTGGGACGACCTGCGCAACGACGACAAGACCACCAAAGACGTGCTCTCCTATGGCCTGGGTGTGAAAGCCCAGCGCTACAGCCCGGCCAAGGGTGTCAACACCAAGAACGTCCACCAGCTGGTGCCCGCCTGGAGCTTTTCCTTCGGTGGTGAAAAGCAGCGCGGCCAGGAAGCTCAGGCCCTGGTGCATGATGGGGTGATCTACGTCACCTCCTCCTACTCCCGCATCTACGCCATCGACGCCCGCACCGGCAAGCGCCTGTGGGAATACGAAGCCCGTCTGCCGGAAGACATCCGCCCCTGCTGCGACGTGGTGAACCGGGGCGCCGCCATCTATGGCGACAAGGTCTTCTTCGGCACCCTGGATGCGGGCATCGTGGCCCTCAACAAGGACACCGGCAAGGTGGTCTGGAAGAAGAAATGGGGCGACCACAAGGTGGGCTACACCATGTCCGGCGCGCCTTTCATGATCCAGGACCAGAAGAGCGGTCGGGTGCTGCTGGTGCATGGCTCCTCCGGGGATGAATTCGGCGTGGTGGGCTGGCTGTTTGCCCGCGACCCGGATACCGGCGAAGAAGTCTGGG
>JAJTBM010000557.1 GCA_021286885.1 Rhodocyclales bacterium | reverse complement strand
GCCGCAGCCCTGACCGGCATCGAGTTTCTCGAACCCTGCACGCCCCAAGCCGCCCGCAGCCCCCTGGCGGCGGAAGCGGCCTGGCAGCTGGAAGCCTGGCTCGCCGACGCCCGCTTTCAATTCGACCTGCCCCTGGCCCCCCGGGGCACCCCCTTCCAGCACCGGGTCTGGCAGCAGATCGCTGCCATTCCTTTGGGCGAAACCCGCAGCTACGGCCAGCTGGCCCAGGCCCTAGGCAGCGCCCCCCGGGCCGTGGGCGGCGCCTGCGGCGCCAATCCCCTGCCCCTGATCGTGCCCTGCCACCGGGTCCTGGCCGCCCATGGCGGACTGGGCGGTTTCAACCGGGCCCGGGGCGGTTATCTCCTGGATGTGAAACGCTGGCTCCTGACCCATGAAGCAGGACCCGGCCACTGAAGCCCCCGCCCCCCTGCGCCCGGAGGATCTGGCAGACATCGACATGTTCTGCGACGCCCTGTGGCTGGAAGACGGGCTCGCCAAGACCACCCTGGAGAGCTATCGGGCCGACCTGAGCGCCCTGGGCCGCTGGCTCGCCACGGAAAATCGCCCAGCCCTGCTGCAGGCGGCCGAAGCAGACCTGCTGGCCTTCGTGGCCCGGCTCTCCCAGGAGAAAAAAGCCACCTCCCAGTCCCGCTACCTTTCCAGCCTGCGCCGCTTCTACCGCTGGCAACTGAGCCGCGGCCGCATCGGCGCCGACCCCTCGGGCCGGCTGTCCCGCCCCATCACCCCCGGGCGCCTGCCCAAGACCCTCTCGGAAGCCCAGGTGGAAGCCCTGCTCCAGGCCCCGGACGTGGGCTCGCCCCTGGGCCAGCGCGACCGGGCCATGCTGGAAACCCTCTACGCCACGGGGCTGCGGGTCTCGGAGCTGGTGGGGCTGAAACTGCACGAAATCGGCTTCAACCAGGGCGTGCTGCGGGTCATGGGCAAGGGCAGCAAGGAACGCCTGGTGCCCCTGGGGGAAGAAGCCCTGGACTGGCTGCAGCGCTTCATCCAGGAAGGCCGCCGGGAACTGCTGGACGGCCGCCCCTGCGAAGCGGTATTCGTCACTGCCCGGGCCGCCCCCATGACCCGGCAGATGTTCTGGACCCTGATCAAGGGCTACGCCCCCCAGGCCGGCATCCCCAGGGAACAGCTCTCCCCCCACGTGCTGCGGCACGCCTTCGCCACCCATCTGCTCAACCACGGGGCCGACCTGCGGGTGGTGCAGCTGCTCCTGGGCCACGCCGACATCACCACCACCCAGATCTACACCCACGTGGCCCGGGAACGGCTGAAGCAGCTCCACAGCGTGCACCATCCCCGGGGCTGAGCCACTACAATCGCCGCCCATGAAACACGATCCCCACGCTCCCGAAACCCCCGCCACCCAGTTCCTGCGCCAGCACCGGACGGCCTTTTCGCCCCATCTCTACGACTACGTGGAACATGGGGGTACCGCCGTATCCGCCGCCTGCCTCAACGTGGACGAACATGCGGTGGTGAAGACCCTGGTGTTCCAGGACGAACACGCCAAACCCCTGATCGTGCTGATGCACGGGGATTGCAAGGTTTCCGCCAAGGAGCTGGCGCGTCAGGCGGGAGTAAAGAGGGTGGAGCCCTGCAAGCCGGAAGTAGCCCAGCGCCATACCGGTTACATGGTGGGCGGCACCAGTCCCTTCGGCACCAAGAAGACCATGCCGGTATTCCTGGAAAAGACCATCCTGGACCTGCCGCTGATCTACATCAACGGCGGCCGCCGGGGCTTTCTCGTGGGCATCCACCCCCACGACCTGCTCACCCTGCTGAAGCCCACCCAGGTGAGTGTGGCGCTGGAGAAGTAGGGGGACTGCAAAACCCTGGTTTCACCACAGAGACACGGAGACACAGAGAAAAACAAGACCGGGATGGGG
>JAJTBM010000048.1 GCA_021286885.1 Rhodocyclales bacterium | reverse complement strand
AAGGGGGGGCGATCCAATGCCCGCCGCTCGCCAGGCTGCGATAACCCGCCGCCAGCTGGAGCAGGGAAGGCTCAGGCCAGCCCCCGTGGCGCGGGGGCTCCAGCTCCATCTGACGCCAGCGCTCCTGGAGGCCCTCGCCCCCCTGGCGCAACACAGCCAGGGCCGGATCGGGCAAGGCCTCAGCCAGGGCCCGACGCACGCTCACCCAGCTACGGTCATCGGGGAGGGTGGGAGCCCGGTTGGCGAGACTGTCTTCCAGCAGGCTCACCGCCGTCAGCTGGCGCTTATCCAGCGCCTGGGCATAGGCAAAGGGCTGGAGAAGTACCGGCAGGGCCCGGGCGCCCAGGAGCGCATCCGGCAGACGGGGCTCGGGAGCACCCACATAGGCCAGCACCTCGCCGCTCGGGTTATCCAGCACCACCGCTGCGGCATCCGGCGTACCCAGGCGACGCAGGGCGTTGAGCACTAGGCGCTGGGCCTCGGCATCCAGGGTAGAGCGCACCCGCTCCCCCGGATGGAGCACCAGGAAGCGGGCCGCGTGGGGCGCCAACTCCCAGCGGGGCATCAGGCTGGTGCGGGCCAGCTGGGTCTGGGCAAGCTTCTGGGCGGGTGCGCAGGCTGCAGGGGCCTGGATGCTCTGGGCCAGCACACAGGCGCGACGAGCCACCACCTCGGGGCTCGCGTTCGGCCCCCGCAGCAGCACCGCCAGAATCAGGGATTCGGGCCGCCCCAGCTCAGCGGGGGTCTTGCCAAACAGGGCCCGGGCCGCCGCATGGACGCCCTGCAGGTCGCCCCGGAAAGGCGCCAGATTCAGATAGGCTTCAAGGATCTGCTCCTTGGTCCAATGGGCTTCCAGGGTACGCGCCGCCAGGGCCTGATCCCACTTCTGGCCGATGGAGCGGCGCGGCAGCCCGTTGCGCCCCAGGGCCAGGGCCGGGTCCAGCAGACCCGCCACCTGCATGGTAAGAGTGGAGGCGCCGCGTTTGTGGTCGTACCACAGGTTGTGCCACAGGGCGCCCACGAAGGCGCGCCAATCCACCCCAGAGTGCTCGAAGAAGCGCTTGTCTTCGGCGGCGAGCAGGGCCTCGCGCAGGGCCGGAGAGAAACTACTGAGGGCCACCCATTCGAGTCGGGCGGTATGCTCATCCACCCGCCGGTCGGCCAGGGGCGTCCCGTCCCGGGCGAGCAGCACGCCCACCGAGGCCCGGGCACTGGCCCGCACCTCGGCAAACTCGGGCAGGGTCTGGGCCGGGGCTGCTGCTGCCAACCCAACCCAAGCCGCGAGCAGTAGGCCCAAGCACGCCCGGCGCCCGGAGCGCCTGTCTGCACCTATCATAGCGGCGCTCAGTCCTCCGCCCCGAAGCAATTCTTCAGGGCCTGGAGCCGGGCCAGATGGATCGCATCGGGAATGCGGGCCTTGTCGGCCACGCTGCGGGCCACCGCCCCCGCATCCACCCCACGCACGGCAGCCAAGGCTTGTTCGAGCCGGGCGCGCTGGGGATAGGGCCGCGCCTCCAGCCCGGTTCGCCCCCGGGCGTCGCACTCGCAGGCGGCCAGCAGGCTGGCGAAACGCTCGGGGCGACGCAGCCCGTCGCAGCGTTCGATGAGCTTGAGCATGGTCTTGGGGCGCAGTTCCAGGGCCTGGTGCACCACCCCGTGCTCCCGCGCCACCATCAGGGCCAGATCCCGGCAATCCGCCGGGCATTTGAGGCGGGCGCAAACCTCGACGGCCAGCAGCGCACTGTTTTCTTCGTGCCCATAGTGGTGGGGCAGCACGTCGGCAGGCGTGGTGCCCTTGCCCAGATCGTGCAGCAAACAGGCAAAACGCACCTCCAGCGGCTGCCCGGTGGCGGCGGCGTAATCGAGGGTCAGCAGCACATGGGCGCCACAATCCACCTCCGGGTGGTGCGCGGGCGGCTGGGGCACGCCGAACAGGCGATGCACTTCGGGCAGGATGCGATCCAGGGCGCCGCACTCGCGCAGCACTTCAATCATCCGGGAGGGGCGGGCCTCCATCAGGCCCCGGGCCAGCTCCTGCCACACCCGCTCGGGCACCAGGGCGTCCACCTCGCCGTTTTCCACCATCACCTGCATCAGGGCCAGGGTTTCCTGGGCCAGCCGGAAATCGGCAAAACGCGCCGCAAAGCGCGCCAGCCGCAGGATGCGCACCGGGTCTTCAGCAAAAGCGGGGCTCACGTGGCGAAAGATGCGGGCGGCCAGATCCTGCTGACCGCCGTAAGGATCGACCAGCACGCCATCGTCCCCCCGGGCCATGGCGTTGATGGTCAGATCCCGCCGGATCAGGTCATCCTCCAGCCGTACCGACGGGTCGGTGTGGAACACGAAACCCCCATAGCCGGGCGCCGTCTTGCGCTCGGTGCGGGCCAGGGCGTATTCCTCCTGGGTCTTGGGATGCAGGAATACCGGAAAATCCTTGCCCACCGGGCGGTAGCCTTCCCGGATCAGGTCTTCGGGGCGGGCCCCGACCACCACCCAATCCCGGTCCTGGATGGGCAGGCCCAGGAGTTCATCGCGGATCGCCCCGCCTACGCAGTAAATCTTCATCTTGTCCGTTTCCGTGCTTCCAGGCTGGGGGGGCGCGAACGGCTATCCCCCAGATACCCGGGCGCGATGCTTTCAAGGGCGGTGGGCTGCCAGCCCCAGGGCAGGGGTGCCCCCGCCGCCACGTTATCGGCCTGCATGGAGCGCAGGTTGTCCCGGCTCATGAGGGGGCCGGGCAGGCATTCAAGGGCCGCCGCCTGGAGCCAGGCCAGGGGATACGGCAGGGGCAGCACCGGGCGCGGATGGCCGCTCACCCGGCCCACATAGCCAATCAGCTCGGCCAGGGTATACACCCGGGGGCCCGCCAGTTCAAAGGTCTGGCCGATGCTGTCGGGGCGCTGGAGCGCTTCGAGCACCACCCGGGCCACATCGCCCACATACACCGGCTGGAAGCGGGCCCCGGCGCCCCCCAGGGGCATCACCGGAAAACGCGCCAGCAACCCGGCAAACAGGTTGAGGAAGGAATCCCCCGGCCCGAAGATCACCGACGGACGCAGGATGGTCCACCCCAGGCCCGCCCCCGCCGCCCGGATGGCGGCTTCGCCGGCAGCCTTGGAGCGCTGGTATTCGGACGGCGCCTGGGCATCGGCCCCCAGGGCGCTCACGTGGATCAGGCGCTTCACCCCCATCTTGCGGGCCGCCGCCACGATGCGCTCGGGCAAGGTCACATGGGCCCGGGCAAAGGCCGGGCCGTAGGGCTGGGCCGAGGGGGAATGGAGCACGCCCACCAGACTGATGACCGCATCCACCCCGCTCATCAGGCCTTCCAGGGTGGCCGGATCGTGCACATCGACTTCGGGCAGCTCGATGGCGGGCAGCGACAGCAGGTGGCGGGCCCGCATCCGGCGCCGGGTGGGCACCCGCAGCTGGGCCCCCGCCCGGGCAAGCAGATTGGCGACCGCAGTGCCCACAAAACCGCTGCCGCCGATGATCAGAATTTTTTTACCGTACATGGGGTTCATGATGCCCTCCTCCGGGCGTGGGTCTGCGTGCACCGAAGGACGCCTGGAACGTCAAAAAATTCCAACAATTCCATCCCTCGCCCCCATGATTTATTCCAACCCGGCGCCGGGGCCGGCGTTGTCTGCCCCGCCACCGCCCGGTGCAACGGTGCCCAGGGTGGCCTTGAGGGAGGGCGCCTTACCGTCCAGCAGAGCGCCATAGATCACCGCATTGGCCAGCACCTTCTTCACGTAATCCCGGGTTTCGTTGAAGGGGATGGTTTCGGCGTACACCGCCCCTTCCAGCGGGCGGGCGGCCTTCCAGCGCTTGGCCCGCCCCGGCCCGGCGTTATACGCCGCCGAAGCCAGCAGAGGGTGGCGATCCAGCCCGTCGAGGATGATGCGCATATAGCTGGTGCCCAGATACACATTGGTATCCGGCGCCTGGAGCCAGCCCGGGGTATAGCCCTTGAGACTCAGCTTGCCCGCGAGCCACTGGCCGGTGGTGGGCATGATCTGCATCAGCCCCTGGGCGCCCACGCTGGAGCGGGCCACCGGGGTGAAGCGGCTTTCCTGGCGGATCAGCCCATACACCCAGCCGGGCTCCAGGCCCTGGGCGCGGGCGTTGGGCTCCACGTGCTCGCGGAAGGGCATCAGGTAGCGCAGGGCAAAATCGTGTTCGCTGCGGGTGCGCTCGGCGGCGTAGATGGCCCGGTCGTAGAGCCCCTGCTCCTGGCCGAACTGGGCGGCGGCCAGCAGAAAGCGGTCGTCCCGGTTACGCAGGCTCCAGTTCCATTCCCGGCTGCCCTCGGTGCGCATGTCGAGCCGGAACAGGGCCAGGGCCCGTTGCAGGCCCGGGCTCTGGCGCACCAGTTCCAGCTCTTCGGCCTGCACCGGGCGGGCCCGGCGCGGCAGGCTGAAGCTCTGGCCCAGTTCCTCGCCCGCCAGAATGGGGTAAAAGCCGGTATTGCCGGCGATGCGTTCCAAGATGCGCCGGGCCGCGTCTTTCTGGCCCTGGGCCTGGAGCGCCCGGGCGAGCCAGTATTGCCAGTCGGGCAGATCCCGCTGGGGCAGGCCCATGGCCTCCACCGCCACCCGCACTCCGCGCCAGTCGCCCGCCCGCAGGGCAGCACGCACCCGCCAGGCGGCCTGATCCTCGCCCATGGGGGCATCGTCGGCGGCCTTGAACCAGGCGTGGGCCTCGGGCATCAGGCGCTGGGCGGCCTGCCAGGCAATCTGGCCCATGATGTAGCTGCGCTCGGCGCCACTAAAGCGCTCGTCCAGCCGGTTGAAACGCAGGAAGGCCGCCTGGGGGTCGTCCCGCGCCACCCGGGCCAGGGCCAGCAGGGCCAGTTCGCGCCCCCCCCGAGTCACCGAGAAGTTGAGGGGCAACTTGTCCAGATAGGTGCCGGGGGCATTGTTGAGTTTGTCCAGATCGGCCAGCACCAGTCCGCTATCGGCAGGCAGCCAGCCGGCCACGGCCTTGGCGGCGGTGATGCGGCGGGCCTCCACCAGCCGGCGCAGGCGCAGCCACAGGTCTTCGCCCCCCACCATGCCTTCACGTACCAGGGCCTGGAGCACCGGGGTGCAGGCCTCGGGGGTGTCGATCAGCAGGTTCCAGAGGGCCCGGGCTTCAGCCAGGGCCAGGGGGTCGCCATTGGCCATACGGGCCTGATACTGGTAGCAGACCAGATCCTGCTCGGGCTGCTCCATGAGCGGGTATTCGGCCGCAAAGGCGCTCCAGTCGGCCCGCTTGCCCAGGCTGCGCAGCCATTCGCCCCGCAACTTTTCGGCCAGCCAGGAACCGCTCTGGCGGCGGAGGAAGTCGCGCACCCGGGCAGGGTCGGCCTCGCCGGGGCGGGCGATCTGGTTGGAGAGGGCCCAGTATTCGGGATAAGGATCAAGCACATGCCCGGCGGGGCTGGCGTAGGCGGCCAAACCCTTGCGGTCGCCGGTACGGGCGGCTTCCCGGGCGGCGATGATGCGTTCATCCCCCGGTTCGGCCTGCGCTGGCTGGATGAAGCACCACAGGGCTGCCGCGAGTACGGCCCCCACGCTATTCTTGATCACCGTTTTCATTGTTTGCCGCCTTGTGCCCCGCCTGCCGGCGAGCACCGGCGGCAGGACATGGTTCTGCATTCCATCTTTCTGAAGCCGCTGGAGAATAGCACAGTGACCCACCCCACCTCCGCCCCGGACGCGCCCTTTGATGCATTGCGCAAACAGCTGCGCCAGGCCGCCATCCAGGCCCGGGAAGCCTTGCCTGCTGCAGTGCGGGCGGCCCATACCCGGACCATTGAGGCCCATCTGGACGGGCTGGTAGCCCGCCTCGCGCCCCGCCGCCTGGCGTTTTGCTGGCCCTGGAAAAGCGAGGTGGATCTGCTGCCCTGGGTGGAAAACTGGCTCGCCGCCGACCCCACCCGCCAGGCCGCCCTGCCGGTGGTGGTGGCGCCCCACGCCCCCATGGGCTTTGCCCGCTGGGCACCGGGCATGGCAATGGAAACCGACCGTTACGGGATTCCGGTGCCCGCCGCGCCCGAAGCCCTCCAGCCCGACCTGCTGCTGATTCCGCTCAATGCCTTTGATGCCGCCGGCTACCGGCTGGGCTATGGGGGCGGCTATTTCGACCGCACCCTGGCCGCCCTCGCCCCGGCGCCGGTCTGCGTGGGCATTGCATTTGAAGTGGCCCGGGTAGCCAGCACCCATCCCCAGCCCCACGATCAACCCATGGATTGGGTGGTGACCGAGGCGGGGGCCTTTGGCCCCCTAGGGGCCGTGACGCAGGCGTAAGACGCGGCTAGCGGCTCACCGGCCTGACCCCGGGGAGAGGGCTGTCCAGGCAGGCCTGGCGGATCACGTCGATGGCGCCGCTGCGCGGGTAGGTGACGCGCCAGGCCAGGGCGATGCGGCGGAAGGGTTCGGCGCCGGCAAAGGGGCGCACCGCCAGCAGGGGGTTGGCATCCGGCAAGGGGTCGGCGGCGGAGCTGGGAAGCACCGTGACCCCCGCCCCGGTGGCCACCATGTGGCGGATGGTTTCGAGGGAGCTGCCTTCGAGGGTGCGCTGCAGGCCCTCGCCGCTGCGGCAGGCGGGGCAGGCCTGGAGCACCTGATCCCGGAAGCAGTTACCGGCGCCGAGCAGGAGCAGCTTGTCGTCGGCCAGCTGGCTGGCGGGAATGCTGGGCTCGGTCGCCCAGGGGTGGGCGCTGGGCAACAGCACCCGGAAGGGTTCGTCGTACACCGGCTGGGTGACGATGCCCGGCTCCTCGAAGGGCAGCGCAATCACGATCACATCCAGCTCGCCCCGCTTGAGGGCCTCGGCCAGCCGGGCGGTGTAGTTTTCCTGGATCAACAGGGGCATGGACGGCGCCGCCGCATGCACCCGGGGGATCAGGTGGGGCAGCAGATAGGGCCCGATGGTGTAGATCACCCCAAGGCGCAGGGGGCCCGAAAGAGGGTCGCGCCCGGCCGTGGCCAGTTCCTTGATCTGGCCGGCTTCCAGCAAGACCTTTTCGGCCTGGGCCACAACGCGGGCGCCGATGTCGGTAATCTTCACGTCAGCGGCGCTGCGCTCGAACAGCGTCACGGCCAGCTCGTCCTCCAGCTTTTTGATCGCCACCGAGAGGGTGGGCTGACTCACGTTGCAACGCTCGGCGGCGCGGCCAAAATGGCGCTCCCGGGCCAGAGCAACCAGGTAGCGGAGGTCGGTGAGCGTCATGGCAAACCCGCTGGATGAGTTGTAATAGCGCAAAACTATACAACGCCCCGCCTCCATCGGCACGCTGCCGGCCCGAGCCGCTTGCAGATCGGCGCCCCTGCCCCCATTTTGTAAGCGTTTTTTGAGTTCGGGAACACAGTCGCCCGTCCGGGCGTCCATCCCGCCGTCCACCCCAGGAGTAAGGAATGAAAGCTTCGGTCGTACGCTCCAGCCTCGTTTTCTCTGCCCTCGTCATCGCCCTGGCCGGGTGTTTTCAGGATAAAGGGCCCATTGCCCCCTCCCACGCAGCCACCCCAGGCCCGGTGGCGGCCCAGGTTCAGGGGGCTGCCAACCCTACCCGCTACGGTCTGCCTGATTTCTCGGGCCTGGTCGAACAGGTGGGCCCCGCCGTGGTGAACATCAGCGTCACCCAGAAGGTGAGCCGGGGCGGTGGGAACAGCGATGATCCGTTTGCCGATGATCCCTTCTACGATTTTCTGCGCCGTTTCGGGGTGCCCGTGCCCGGCATGCCCGGCAACGGGCGCGGTGGTCGTGGCCAGGAGCAGATCCAGCAAGGGGTGGGCTCCGGCTTCATCGTAAGTGCGGATGGTTATGTGCTGACCAACGCCCACGTGGTGGACAGCGCCACCGAAGTCACCGTGAAACTCACCGACAAGCGGGAGTTCAAGGCCAAGGTGGTGGGCACCGACAAGCGCACCGACGTGGCCCTGCTCAAGATCGACGCGAGCAACCTGCCCTACGTGAAAACCGGCGATGCCGAGCACAGCAAGGTGGGCGAGTGGGTGATTGCGGTCGGATCGCCCTTCGGCTTTGAGAACACCGTGACCGCCGGGATCATCAGCGCCAAGGCGCGCCGCCTGCCCGACGAGAACTACGTGCCCTTCATCCAGACCGATGTGGCCATCAACCCGGGCAACTCGGGCGGCCCCCTGTTTAACCTGAATGGCGAGGTGATCGGGATCAACTCCCAGATCTATTCCCGCTCGGGGGGCTTCATGGGGATTTCGTTTGCGATTCCCATCGACGTGGCCCTGAAGGTCAAGGACCAGCTCCAGAAGCACGGCAAGGTCTCCCGGGGCCGGCTGGGGGTGGCGATTCAGGGGCTGGATGCCGACCTGGCCCAAAACTTTGGGCTGAACAAGCCCGTGGGCGCCCTGGTGTCCAGCGTCGAAAACGGCTCTCCGGCCGCCAAGGGCGGGCTCCAGCCAGGCGACGTGGTGCTTTCGGTGAATGGCCAAAAGGTGGACAACGCCGGCGACCTGCCGCGCATCATCGGCGAGCTGGCGCCGGGCACCCAAGTGCAGCTGGGCCTGTGGCGGGATCGCAAGGCCAAGGACGTGAGCGTGGTGCTGGGCGAACAGGCCGGCGAAGGCAAGATCAGCGCCGACAAGAGCAGCGAGGCCAACAGCAGCAAGCTCGGCATCACCGCCCGCCCCCTGAGCGGCCAGGAAGCCGCCCGGCTGGGAGTGAGCGGCGGTCTGGTGGTGGAAAACACCAGCGGCCCCGCAGCCAAGGCTGGCCTGCAAGCGGGCGACGTGATTCTGGGGATCAACAACCAGGCCGTCGGCAGCATTGAGCAATTCCGCAAGCAATTGGATGGAGCGGGCAAGCGCTTTGCATTGCTGGTGCAGCGGGGAGGTAATCGGATATTCGTTCCGGTGCGTATTGAATAAAATCAACGCATTCAGCCGAAATAATGCCAGAACCCTGAAAATCAGCGACAGCCGCCACGATACAGGCTTCCATACCTGTTTTCTGGCGCCGTTAAAATGCAATACCGCACAATTCAAGACGACACTGATCGCTATAATCCGGGCGTTCAGGGGCTGCCGGATTGTGTGGGCGGGCTCCGCTTTTCCTACGAAAGAGTCGCCCGATGTCCTTGTCGCTCTCACGGCGGGCGCTGTCCGCCACGCTGGCGGGCCTGCTTGTGGCCCCCCAGGTGACCGCTGCCTCCGACCCCCTGGAGGCAGAGGCTCCTTTTTTTGAAGAGCTGCCCACCGTTTTATCTGCATCCCGTCTGCCCCAGGCTTTGAATGAAGCACCGGGGGCTGTAACCGTGCTGGATCGGGACTTCATCCGCGCCACAGGCTACCGGGATCTGGCCCGAGTACTACGCTTGGTACCCGGCATGCAGGTGGGCCAGGAGCGGGGCCACCGGCACTGGGTCACGTACCATGGGCTGAGCAGTGACTATCCGGCCGAGCTTCAGGTGCTCATCGACGGGCGTTCGGTCTATACCCCCAACACGTTCGGCGGCGCCGACTGGTCGGCTCTGCCCATCACCCTGGATGAGATCGAACGCGTCGAGGTCGTGCGCGGCACCAATTCAAATGCCTACGGTGCGAATGCCTTCCTGGGGGTCATCAACATCATCACCCGCCACACCAGCCAGGATCGCGGCAGTTCGGCCGCCTTCAACCTGGGTAACCGAGGCATTGTCGACACCCGCCTCACCTGGACCGGTGGCAATGAAAGCATGGGCACACGCCTGTCCTTTGCCTCCAGCCGCGACCAGGGCTTTGAGCATATCTACGACAAGAGCGACAGTCAGACCGTCAACCTACGCACCGATTACCGACTCAACGGTCAGGACGAACTCACCCTGCGGGCGGGCTTCAACCGCAGTCGGCGCGGCCAGGGCTACGACGACACCCTGTTCGACAATAATGGCCTGCGCACCAGCTCCACCGACAACAGCACGGTACACCTCACCTGGCGCCGTACCCTCAGCGAAGATGAGGAATGGCTGCTGAATTTCTACAACAACCACGACAACACACGGGAAGCCTGGGTTGCCTCTGGCCTGCCCGCGCTGGACATCCTGGTGCCCCTCAACCGAAATCGCAGCAGCGACCGCACCAATCTGGAACTCCAGCACCGCTTTGCTTTGAACGATGCGGCCCGGATGGTCTGGGGTCTGGAAACCCGACGCGACATGGTGCACAGTCCCTTTCTGTTCATGGATGGCGACCCCCCGACCCAATACCTGTATCGGGCCTTCTCCAACCTGGACTGGCACCTGAGCAAGGATTGGCAGCTCAACCTGGGCGGTCTGCTGGAAAAAGATGGGGCTCGGGTGCCCCAATTCAGCCCCCGCGCCTTCATCAACTGGCAAGTGGCCCAAGGTCATACCCTGCGCGCTGGCTATGCCCGCGCCTGGCAGCAGAGCAATACCTTCAACCTGTACAGCAGCCTGCGGGTGTATGAGCCCACCACCGGCGCCCTGGTGGCCTGGCCCTATCTGCCCAACCTTGAGCTGCGTACCCCCCATGTGGACACCATCGAAGCGGGCTACCTGGGCCGCTTCCGCCCCCTGGACACCACCGTGGATGTGCGCCTGTTCCGGGAGCGGATCGAAGATTTCATGGTGCGCCGCACCCTGGTTTCGCCCGCTGGCAACCTACCCCTGCCCCTTTACACCACCCAGTTCGTGAACCTGGATACACCCGTCATCCTGAACGGGGTTGAATACCAGATCCAGACCCACCCCTGGGCAGGGGGCGAGATCCGCTTCAATCACAGCCTGACCCAGCGCAATACCACCTCCACGGCCGTATCCCAGCGCACATCCCCCTATACGCTCAGTGCAAGCTGGCTTCAGGAATACGATGGCGGCTGGACTACCACCGTCAGCGTGCTGCGCATCGGCTCCCTGGCCGGGGGGGACGGTTATGGGCCCGGCTTTGAGGACACGTCCAAGCCCTACACCACCGCCGACGTGCGCACCACCAAACGCCTGCATATTGGCCAGAATCCGGCAGAAATCAGCCTGAATGCGATTAACCTCGGGAGCCGCCACCAGGAAATCGCCGATCGCTCCGAGCAGGTCATGCATCCAGAAGGCCCCGTCAATTACGCTCCCCGGATGGTCTGGCTGGGTCTTACCATGGGGCTCTGAACCCCACGACCTACCCACCCATGCACAAGGGGCGCCCAAGAGCGCCCCTTGCTACATACCGTGCGCTGCGCCTGCCACGCTTAAGCCGGCGGGGTGCCGCCGCCCATCACCTTGCGCACAAACACGGCGCGCTGCACCTCCACCACCCAAACCAGCCCATCGCCGGTCTGGCCGGTGGCGGCGACCTGGACGATCCGATCCACCAGCACATCCACCAACTCATCCGGAGCGATGATTTCCACCCGCACCTTGTCGGTGAAGTCCACCAGTTCTTCCTTGACGTTGTGGGGGATGTGGCGGACCGAGGAACCGCAGCCCTGGGCCCGGGAAATGGTCATTCCCGGAAAACCGGGCACCGCCCGCAAGACTTCGCGCAGGCGACCCAACTTCTGGGGCCGGATCACGGCACGGATTTCTTTCATTTCAGTTCTCCTCATACCCACGCTGGGGCAGCCTCAAGGCCACCCCAGCGCTGGCATCATGCTTCGTAGGGCTGATCGTCAAACCAGCGATAGAGGGTGGGCAGCACCACCAGGGTGAGCAGGGTGGAGGTAATCAGCCCCCCAATCACCACAATGGCGAGGGGACGCTGGACCTCGGAGCCCGGCCCGGTGGCGAACAGGAAGGGGATCAGGGCCAGCAGGGCGACCGTGGCGGTCATCATCACCGGGCGGAAACGGTGGACTGCACCGTGCTCCACAGCCTCGGCCAGGGACATGCCCTCGCTGCGCAGCCCCCGGATGCAACTCACCAGCACCACCCCGTTCAGCACCGCAATCCCCCACAGGGCGATGAAGCCCACCGAGGCCGGCACCGACAGGTATTCGCCCGTCACCAGCAGGCCGAGCACCCCACCCACACTGGCAAAGGGCAACACCAGGATGATGAGGCTGGCCAGCTTGAGGGAGCCGAACAGCAAAAAGAGCAGGAAGAAGATCGCACCCACCGTCACCGGGATGATGACCGACAGGTGGCCCATGGCCCGCTCCAGGTTCTGGAACTGGCCGCCCCACTCCAGGTAATAGCCTTCCTTGAGCGGCACCTGGGCATCCACGCTGCGGCGCAGTTCTTCCACAAAACTGCCCAAGTCCCGGCCCTGCACATTCACCCCGACCACGATCCGGCGCTTGGCCAGCTCCCGGGAGACCTGGGCCGGGCCGTCCATCACCTTGATGGTGGCGAGACTTTCCAGCGCCACCGGCACCCC
Source organism: Rhodocyclales bacterium (assembly GCA_021286885.1). Classification (GTDB taxonomy): domain Bacteria; phylum Pseudomonadota; class Gammaproteobacteria; order Burkholderiales; family Rhodocyclaceae; genus Zoogloea. Next base: position 744 of record JAJTBM010000048.1, on the reverse strand, counting down.
GCTGGGGGTGGTGAGCAGGATGTTGCCGATCTTCTCGGTGTTATCCCGGAAAGCTTCCGGCAGGCGCACCACCGCCGCAAAGCGGCGCTCGCCCTCGAACACCTCGGTAGCCGGCTTGCCGCCAATGGCGACCTCGATCATGTCGTTCACGTCGGAGACATTCAGCCCGTGGCGCGCAATCGCCTGACGGTCGATCTCGATGGCCAGGTACTGCTGGCCGGTGACCCGCTCCACCCGGATGTCCATCGCCCCGGCCACGCCGCCTGCCACTCGGGCAATCTCGTCGGCCTTGCGCTTGAGCTCGTCCAGATCATCGCCAAACACCTTGATCGCCACATCCGAGCGCACCCCGGTCACCATCTCGGCCACCCGGGCAGAGATGGGCTGGGCCATCACCACCTGGACGCCGGGCAGCACCTGGGGCTTTTCCCGGATTGCATTCGCGATGTCATCCTGGGTCCAGCCGGCGGGCCACTCGTCCCGGGGCTTGAGGCTCACGATGGGGGTCGACTCGTTCTGGCCCTGGGGGTCTGCCGGGGATTCACCCCGCCCGACGCTGGACACCGCCGATTTCACCCCGGGCACTTCCATCACCAGCTTCATCGCCTGCTTTTCCATGCGCAGGGACTCTTCCAGCGAGATGTTGGGCACCCGCACCACCCCGGGCACGATGGAACCTTCGCGCATGTCGGGGATGAAAGCCGTCCCCAGCAGCGGGAACAGGCTCAAGGTGCCCACCAGCAC
>JAJTBM010000556.1 GCA_021286885.1 Rhodocyclales bacterium | reverse complement strand
CGGCCAGCTCGTCGATGATGACGACGATGTAGGGCAGCTTGTCGAGGGGCTCGGGAGCTTCCGGGGTGATGGAGAAGGGATTGCGCAGGGGGGTGCCCGCATCAATGGCTTCCTGAATGGCCTTGTTGTAGCCAGCCAGGTTGCGCACCCCCAGGGCCGACATGAGCTTGTAGCGCTTTTCCATCTCGCCCACGCACCAGTTGAGGGCGTTGGAGGCGTGCTTCATGTCGGTGACCACCGGCGCCAGCAGGTGCGGGATGCCCTCGTAGATAGAGAGCTCCAGCATCTTCGGATCCACCAGGATCAGGCGCACGTCTTCGGGCTGGGATTTGTAGAGCAGCGAAAGGATCATCGCGTTGATCCCCACCGACTTGCCCGAGCCGGTGGTACCGGCCACCAGCAAGTGGGGGGTGCGGGCCACGTCGGCCACGATGGGTTCGCCGCTGATGTCTTTGCCCAGGGCCACCGTGAGGGGCGAGAGCATGTCTTGGTACACCGGAGCGCCGAGGATTTCGGAGAGGCGCACGGTCTGGCGCTTCACGTTGGGCAGCTCCAGGGCCATGCAGGTCTTGCCGGGCACGGTTTCCACCACCCGGATGCTGACCACCGACAGGGCGCGGGCCAGATCCTTGACCAGATTCATCACCTGGCTGCCCTTCACGCCCACCGCCGGCTCGATCTCGAAGCGGGTGATCACCGGGCCCGGGTAGGCGGCCAGCACCTTCACCCGCACGCCAAAATCGCCCAGCTTGCGTTCGATCAGGCGGGAGATGCTTTCCAAGAGCTCGGTGGACGGGGGCAGCACGTCATGGGGCGCTGGGTCCAGCAATTCCAGGGGCGGGATGGGATCGAGGGGGCCATCCCCAAAGATGGGGGTCTTGTTGGCCTGACGGGCCTGGACGAAGTCTTCGACCTCCATCAGGGCCGGGGCCACGTTGTCGTGGGGGCCGGCATCTTCGGCGCCCACCATGGCGGGGCCGCCCCAGGTGACATCGGCTTCCTGCACGACTGCCGGGCGGACTTCGGGATGAGCGCTGGGCTCCCAGGGGGGCAGCACGATGAGCTCCCGGGCCGGGGCCGGTTTGGGCGTCGGGGTGGCGTCGAAGGCGATATCGTCCCCCTCGCCCTCTAGCTCGGAAACTTCCCACGGCAGGGGCTTGCCCGCAGCCAGGGGCTCGGGTGCCGGGGCCGCCGGCTCGGGGCGCGGCGTAGGCTTGACGTGTTCAGCAGGCTGCGCCTGGGTCAGGAAGCTGATTTCGAGCGGTGCAGGCTGGGGTTTGGCGACGGGCTCCGCCGGCTTGGGCTCGGGGGGGCGGGTCGCCAGCATGTCTGGCAGGGGTTCTGGCTCAGGTGCGGGTGCGGGCGCAGGGCTGGGCGCCGCCGGCGCTGGCGGGCGCAGCAGGCTGGCGGTTTGTGTGGCCGCCACGGCGGCCCCAGCTGCAGGCGCAGCAGCTTCAGTCGGGATCAGGCGCGGGAAGGGGTCCGGCTGAGTGGGCGGGGGCACCTCGATCATCGGCTCGGTGTTGAGCAGGGCCGGCTTCTCAGGCGCGTTCTTTGGCATATGCGCTGGCCCATTTTCGGGCACCAGGCTGGGCGCGGGGATGGGCGCATCGAAAGAAGCAGGCTCGTGCGCATCAGCAGCAGGCACCACGGGCTGGGCCGGCAGGGCATCGGCCACGACAGGGGCCGGGGTGCTGGGGGCTGGAGCTTCGGCCAGCGGTGCGGCTTCCTGGAGCCGGGGTTCGCGCCGGGAGCGGCGCGCCGGTGCGGGGTCTTCGCCCAGCACGGGCTCCAGGCGCTCCTCCTCGCGCAGCGGGCCGGGAGCCGGCGCGGGCAGTTCAGCTTCTGCAGCGGCAGGCTTGGCCGGGGCTGGGCTTTCTGTGGTCAGAGCCGTCTTGCGGCTGATCAAGTCCCAGAGCTT
>JAJTBM010000555.1 GCA_021286885.1 Rhodocyclales bacterium | reverse complement strand
GTGGTGGGCAACTACCTGAAGGGCAAGCGCCCCGAGGCCTTCGATCTGCTGTACTGGAACTCCGACAGCACCAACCTGCCTGGCCCCTTCCTGGCCTGGTACCTGCGTAACATGTACCTGGAAAACAACCTGCGCGTGCCGGGCAAGCTGGAAATGCTGGGCACCAAGGTGGATATGGGCAAGGTGGACATGCCCGCCTACCTGATGGCGGCCCGGGAAGATCACATCGTGCCCTGGACCAGTGCCTATCTGGTGCGCCAGATTCTGGGGGGTGACACCACCTTCGTGCTGGGGGCCAGTGGCCACATCGCGGGGGCCATCAATCCGGCTTCCAAAAACCGTCGCAGCTACTGGGTCAGTGATTCCCAGGCCTCGGTGCCCGAAGAATGGCTCGCCAGCGCCACCGAGCAGAAGGGCAGCTGGTGGATCAACTGGATGGAGTGGCTCAAGCCCCGCAGCGGCACCCAGGTCAAGGCCCGTACCAAGCTGGGCAATGCCCGTTACAAACCCATAGAACCGGCCCCCGGACGTTACGTCTGCGAACGGGCCTGAGCGTCCGGCGCGCAGCCCCTCTGGGGCGCGTGCGCCTGCGCACCATGATGCACTCATAAAAGAACAAAAAAATACACGGGCGGAAGAGTAAAGGGGGCGCCTCCCGTGTTCATACAAAGCCCCCTTGCATTACCCTGTTTGAAGGAGGGAACATCATGGCACGTGTTGCATTGGTCACTGGCGGTATGGGCGGTCTGGGTGAGTCCATCTGCATTAAACTGGCAGGTCTGGGCTATAAGGTGGTTGTCACCCATTCCCCGGGCAACGCCAGCGCTGCCGAGTGGCTGCAAAACATGAACAACATGGGATATGGCTTCAAGGCTTATCCCTGCGACGTGTCAGACTTCGATGCGTGCAAGGCGTGTGTCGAAGCCGTGGTGGCGGAGGTGGGGCCGGTGGATGTGCTCATCAACAATGCCGGCATTACCCGAGACATGACATTCAAACGTATGACTAAAGCCGATTGGGATGCGGTGATGCATACCAACCTCGACAGCGTTTTCAACATGACCAAGCAGGTGCTCGATGGCATGGTGGAGCGTAAATGGGGGCGTGTCATCAACGTGTCATCGGTCAATGGCATCAAGGGAGCATTCGGCCAGACCAACTATTCGGCGGCCAAGGCCGGGATGCATGGTTTCACCAAGGCCCTGGCCCTGGAAGTGGCCAAGTCCGGTGTGACCGTGAATACCATCTCGCCGGGTTATATCGGCACCAAAATGGTGATGGCCATTCCCCAGGAAGTCCTGGAAAGCAAGATCCTGCCCCAGATTCCCATGAGTCGGCTGGGCAAACCGGAAGAAATCGCAGGCTTGATCGCCTACCTGTCTTCCGAAGAGGCTGCGTTCGTGACGGGCGCAAATATTTCTATCAATGGCGGCCAGCACATGTTCTGATGTGCGTTCGCTGTTTTTTTGGCACTGCAACAAAAGGAAAGTGAAATGACTCAACGTATCGCTCTGGTTACTGGCGCAGTGGGTGGTCTGGGTACCGCCATTTGCAAGTCCCTGGCTGCTGCCGGTGTGCGCGTGGTGGGCAACTTCTTCCCTGGCGATCCCGCCAAGGACGCCTGGGTTGAAGCCCGCAAGGCCGAAGGCCTGGACATCCCCGTGTACGGTTTCGACGTGTCCGACTACGAGCAGTGCAAGGCCGCCGTGGAAGCCATCACCGCTGAAGTGGGCCCCATCGACATCCTGGTGAACAACGCCGGTATCACCCGCGACAAGTTCTTCCCCAAGATGGAAAAGGGCCAGTGGGATGCCGTGATCGCCACCAACCTGACCAGCCTGTTCAACGTCACCCACACCATCTCCCCCAAGATGGCCGAGCGTGGCTGGGGCCGCATCATCAACATCTCCTCCGTCAATGG
>JAJTBM010000047.1 GCA_021286885.1 Rhodocyclales bacterium | reverse complement strand
CATCGATGGCCTGCTGCACATCACCGACCTGGCCTGGCGCCGTGTCCGTCACCCCTCCGAAGTTCTGTCCGTGGGTGATGAACTCGAAGCCAAGGTGCTGAAGTTCGACCAAGAGAAGAACCGTGTCTCCCTGGGTCTGAAGCAACTGGGCGAAGATCCGTGGGTCGGCATCTCCCGTCGTTACCCCCAAGGCACCCGCCTGTTCGGCAAGGTGACCAACATCACCGATTACGGCGCATTTGTTGAAGTTGAACAAGGCATCGAAGGTCTGGTTCACGTGTCCGAAATGGACTGGACCAACAAGAACATCCACCCGACCAAGGTTGTCCAGCTGGGCGACGAAGTCGAAGTGATGATTCTCGAAATCGACGAAGACCGTCGTCGTATCTCCCTGGGCATGAAGCAATGCATGTCCAACCCCTGGGACGATTTCGCCATCAACCACAAGAAGGGCGACAAGGTCCGTGGTCAGATCAAGTCCCTGACTGACTTTGGCGTGTTCATCGGCCTGGAAGGTGGTATCGACGGTCTGGTGCACCTGTCCGACCTGTCCTGGACCCTGACCGGCGAAGAAGCCGTGCGCCAGTACAAGAAGGGCGACGAAGTCGAGGCCGTGGTGCTGAACATCGACGTCGAGAAGGAGCGCATCTCCCTCGGCATCAAGCAACTCGAAGGCGACCCCTTCACCAACTTCATCGCCACCCACGACAAGAACACCCTCGTGAATGGCTCCGTGAAGTCCGTGGATGCCCGTGGTGCCGTGATCGCCCTGAACGAAGAAGTTGAAGGCTACCTGCGCGCTTCCGAGTTCTCCCGCGACCGCGTGGACGACCTGTCCCAACACCTGAAGGTGGGTGACGCTGTTGAGGCCCTGATCATCAACGTGGATCGCAAGACCCGTGGTATCAACCTCTCCATCCGTGCCAAGGATCAGGTCGAGCAGAACGAAGCCATGAGCAAGCTGGCGGCCGAAAGCGCCGCTGCCGCCAGCGGCACCACCAACCTCGGTGCGCTGCTGAAGGCCAAGCTCAACGAGCAAAAGTAAGAGCGGTTCGAGCATATGACCAAGTCGGAGCTCATCGCCCAGCTGGCGGAGCGTTTCCCCCAGCTGGCAGCGAAGGACGCCGAGCTCGCCGTGAAGATGATTCTCGATGCGATGACGGATGCCCTTTCGCGGGGTGATCGCATCGAGATTCGCGGCTTCGGTAGCTTTGCCTTGAATTACCGGCCCCCCCGGGTTGGGCGCAATCCCAAATCGGGTGAAAAGGTACAGGTGCCGGAAAAGTATGTTCCGCACTTCAAGGCCGGCAAGGAATTGCGGGAGCGCGTTGATCTGATGGGCTAGCCTCGGCAACCTGTTGTATTGATGCATCTCCAGTCCGGCTTCACCGGGCTCGAACAGGGAAGGCGGCGAAAGCCGCCTTCTTTTTTTTGTCCACGTCGGGGATAATCGGCGCATGCGCGCTCTAGTCTGGATTTTCCGCCTCTTCCTGTTTTGTGTTCTGCTGGGTTTCGCCATCAAGAATGATGATGCCGTCACCCTGCATTTCTTTCTCGGTGCCCAGTGGCAGCTGCCTCTGGTGCTCGTGATCCTCATGTTTGTGGTGCTGGGCGTGCTGATTGGCGTGCTGGCCACCCTGTCCACTGTCTATCGGCAGCACCGGGAAATCGGTTTGCTGCGAGGTCGTCAGACGCCGCCTCCGCCGGCAGCTCCGGCCCAACCCGTCGTGCATGGCGCAGACCTGCCCGACAGCTATTGATCCTGATCCTCCATGGAATTCGAACTCTGGTGGCTGCTGGGCTTCCCGCTCTTCTTTGCCCTTGGCTGGCTGGCCGCCCGTATTGACATCAAGCACCTGGTTCGGGAGTCTCGCGCCCTGCCGCGCAGCTACCTGACCGGGCTCAATTTCTTGCTCAACGAGCAGCCTGACAAGGCGATCGATGCCTTCATCGAAGCGGCCCGCATCGATAATCAAACGGTCGAATTGCATTTTGCGCTGGGCAGCCTGTTCCGCCGGCGTGGCGAAATCGACCGGGCCATCAAGATGCACCAAAATCTGGTGGATCGCGATGACCTCTCCGAAGATCAGCGCCTGCAGGCCCTCTCCGAGCTGGGGATGGATTTTCTGAAGGCTGGCCTGCTGGATCGGGCCGAAAGCGTCTTCGTCCAGCTGCGGGGCTCCCGATTGGTGGATTTTGCCCTCAAGCATCTGCTCGACATCTATCAGCAGACCAAAGACTGGGCCAAGGCCATCGAAATCGCAGAAGCCCTGCCCAACCACGAAAGCGTGCTGTGGCAAAAGGAAGTAGCCAACTTCCATTGCGAACTGGCCTCGGCGGCCATGGCCAACTCCCGTTTTGATGAAGCCCGGCAGGCTCTGCTCCAGGCGCTGGCCATCAACCGCAAGTCGGTGCGGGCCAGCATGTTGCTGGGCGATCTGCTGGCTTCCCAAGGGGATGACGAAGCCGCCCTTGAAGCCTGGAAAAAGGTCGAAAATCAAGACCCGGTGTATATGGCCCTGGTGGCCGAGCGCATCATGGATGCTTATCGGCGCCTGAACCGGCTGGACCAGGGGATGCAACTACTGCGCAGCTACCTGGATCAATACCCGTCCCTGGATCTGCTGGACGCCCTGTTCCAGTGGGAACTGCAAAAGGAAGGTGCCTCGGCGGCTTACCATCTGGTGCGTGAGGAGCTGCGCCGCAACCCCACGCTGCTGGGGCTGGACAAGCTTCTTGAGGCACCGCGCCGGTGGAGCAGCGTCAGGATATCGAGTTGGTGAAGGGCTTGGTGCATGGGCACACCCGCCGGGTGGCCCGCTATCGCTGCAATGATTGTGGCTTCAAGGCCCGCCAGTTCTACTGGCGCTGTCCGGCCTGTGGCGGCTGGGAAACCTATCCGCCCAAGCGCACCGAAGAATTTGATCTGACCCCCTGAGCCTTCTGGCGCAGGTGGTTTGCACCGCAACGAACCTTCGGGGCGTTGCGGTTTCGCATTTATGGCGTGCGAGCGCCCTGGATTGTTCTTTGCTTTTGTATCGTGCAGCCTGCGCCTCTGGCGTCATCAGGTTTTGCGCCTCCCCGTACAACTCCGGTATTTCGCCATGGAATTCAAGACTCTAGAGGATTATGTCGGCCAGACTCCGCTGGTTCGGCTCAAGCGTATTACGGCGGGTCGCAACAATGTGATCCTCGTGAAGCTGGAAGGTAACAATCCGGCGGGTTCGGTGAAGGACCGGCCCGCCCTGTCCATGATCCTGCGGGCCGAGGCCCGGGGCGACATCAAACCCGGCCAGACCCTGATCGAAGCCACCAGCGGCAATACCGGCATTGCGCTGGCCATGGCCGCTGCGATTCGGGGTTATGGGATGATCCTGGTGATGCCCGAAAACCAGAGCGTGGAGCGGCGCCAGACCATGCGTGCCTTTGGTGCCGAGCTGGTGCTGACCCCCAAAGAGGGCGGCATGGAGCTGGCGCGGGATGTGGCCGAGAAGATGCGTGATGAAGGCCGGGGCGTGATCCTGGATCAGTTCGCCAATCCCGACAATCCCCAGGCCCACATCGATGGCACCGGCCCCGAAATCTGGGCCCAGACCGGCGGCACCGTGACCCACTTTGTGAGCAGCATGGGCACCACCGGCACCATCATGGGCGTCTCGACCTACCTGAAGGGTCAGAATCCGGCGGTGCAGGTGATTGGCTGCCAACCGGAGGAGGGCGCCCAGATTCCGGGTATCCGCAAATGGCCGGAAGCCTATCTGCCCAAGATCTACAGCAAGGAGCGGGTGGATCGCCTGGAGTATGTGGCCCAGGCCGACGCCGAAGAAATGACCCGCCGGCTGGCCCGGGAAGAGGGCATCTTTGCCGGGATTTCCTCCGGCGGTGCGGTGCATGTGGCCCTGCGCCTGGCTGAAAGCGTTGAAAACGCAGTGATCGTGGCGATCATCTGCGACCGGGGCGACCGTTATCTGTCGACGGGCGTGTTCCCAGCCTGAGTTTTTGGTTTGTTTGAGTTGATGTGTTGTCGAGGTAAGCATGGCCGCTTCGCTGGTCTTTGATATTGAAACCATCCCGGATGTGCGTGGCATCCGGGTGCTGAACGGCCTGCCCGACGACCTGTCGGACGAGGAGGTGGCGGAGCTGGCCTTCCAGCAACGCCGCGCCACCAATGGCACCGACTTCCTGCCCCTGCATTTGCAGCGGGTGGTCACCATTTCCTGCGTGTTTCGGGATGCCCATCAGTTCCGGGTGTTCTCCCTGTCGGAGCCTGAATGCACCGAAGGGCAGCTCATTCAGCGTTTCTTTGATGGGGTGGAGAAATTCACCCCCCAGCTGATTTCCTGGAACGGTGGCGGATTCGATCTGCCCGTGCTCCACTACCGGGGCATGATGCATGGGGTGACGGCGCCCCGGTACTGGGATCTGGGGGATGGGGACTGCCTGGATTCCCGGGACTTCAAGTGGAACAACTACATCAGCCGTTATCACAATCGGCACCTGGATCTGATGGATCAACTGGCCCTGTACCAGCCCCGGGCCTCGGCGCCGCTGGATGATCTGGCCAAGTTGATGGGTTTTCCGGGCAAGCTGGGCATGGATGGTTCGGCGGTCTGGAAGGGCTACTGCGAAGGCCGCATCGGCGAGATTCGCGATTACTGTGAAACCGACGTGGTGAACACCTATTTGGTGTTTCTGCGCTTCCAGGTGATGCGCGGGGCCATGAGTCGTGATGAGTTTGTCGCCGAACTGGCCTTTGTGCGTGAAAACCTGGCCAAGCTGGGCGCCGCGCACTGGCAGCGTTTTCTCGATGCCTGGCCGGAAAACCCCGTCCTTTAAGGTGTTTTGAGCGACTTCGCTAAAAGTGCTTGACATCTTGCGTGATGTCTCTATAATGCGAGGCTCTTAGGCGCGTAGCTCAGCTGGTTAGAGCACCACCTTGACATGGTGGGGGTCGTTGGTTCGAGTCCAATCGCGCCTACCAAATTCCTAAGAGGAAGACATCATGTTTCGAACTTGCTGGTGCGGATTTCTGTAAGCCTAGCGAGTCCACATCATTGTTGTCTTTCGTTTGATGAAAAAGTGCGGCTCTGGCCGCACTTTTTTTTTGCCCCTTGCGAGTGCTCATGCCCAACATTACTTTGCCTGATGGTTCAGTACGCAGTTTCGAGCAGCCCGTAACCATTGCCCAGGTGGCCGCTTCCATCGGTACCGGGCTGGCCCGGGCCGCCCTTGCCGGCAAGATCGACGGTAAGCTGCTGGATACCTCCCATCTGATCGACCAGGACGTAAACCTCAGCATCATCACCGACAAGGATGCGGACGGCCTGGAAGTCATTCGTCACTCCACCGCCCACTTGCTGGCCTATGCGGTGAAGGAGCTGTTCCCCGAAGCCCAGGTGACCATCGGGCCGGTGATCGATAACGGCTTCTACTACGATTTCTCCTACAAGCGTCCCTTTACGCCCGAAGATCTGCAGAAGATCGAGCAGCGCATGGCCGAGCTGTCGAAAAAAGATATCCCGGTGGAGCGCAGCGTGCTGCCTCGGGATGAGGCGGTGGCTTACTTCAAGTCCATCGGCGAGCACTACAAGGCCGAGCTCATCGCTTCCATTCCGGCCAATGAAGACGTTTCCCTGTACAAGGAAGGCGACTTCACCGACCTGTGTCGTGGCCCCCACGTACCCTCCACCGGCAAGCTGAAGGTTTTCAAGCTGATGAAGGTGGCCGGCGCCTACTGGCGTGGCGACTCCAAGAACGAGATGCTGCAGCGCATCTATGGTACCGCCTGGGCTCGCAAGGAAGACCAGGAAGCCTACCTCCACATGCTTGAAGAAGCCGAGAAGCGGGATCACCGCCGTCTGGGCAAGCAGCTGGATCTGTTCCATCTGCAAGAAGAAGCGCCGGGTCTGGTGTTCTGGCACCCCAATGGCTGGACGGTGTGGCAGGAGGTGGAGCAGTACATGCGTGCCGTGTACCGCGACAACGGTTATCAGGAAGTCCGTTGCCCCCAGATTCTGGACCGTACCCTGTGGGAAAAGTCCGGCCACTGGGAGCACTACAAGGCCAACATGTTCACCACCGAGTCCGAGAATCGTGACTATGCGGTGAAGCCCATGAACTGCCCGGGCCATGTCCAGATCTTTAACTCCGATCTGCGCTCCTACCGTCAATTGCCCCTGCGTTACGGCGAATTTGGCGCTTGCCACCGTAACGAGCCCTCCGGCGCGCTGCATGGCATCATGCGGGTGCGTGGTTTTACCCAGGATGATGGCCACATCTTCTGTACCGAAGATCAGATCGAAGCCGAAGTGACCGCCTTCAACGCCTTGGTGCGTAAGGTGTATGCCGATTTCGGCTTCAAGGATGTGGCCGTCAAGCTGGCTCTGCGCCCGGAAAGCCGCGTGGGCTCCGATGAAGTGTGGGACAAGGCCGAAAACGGCCTGCGCTCCGCCCTGCGTGCCAGCGGTCTGGAGTGGGAAGAGCTGCCCGGTGAGGGCGCCTTCTACGGCCCCAAGATCGAATTCCACATCAAGGACGCCATCGGTCGTTCCTGGCAGTGCGGTACCGTGCAGGTGGACTTTTCCATGCCGACCCGTCTGGGCGCCGAGTATGTGGGCGAAGACAATGCGCGCCACACCCCGGTCATGCTGCACCGGGCAATCCTCGGTTCGCTGGAGCGTTTCATCGGCATCCTGATCGAAAACCACGCGGGTGCACTGCCCATGTGGTTGGCGCCGGTGCACGCCGTGGTGATGAATATCTCCGAAAACCAGGCCGATTATGTGCAGGAAGTTGCAGCTTCCCTGCGCAAGAAGGGCTTCCGGGTTGAGGCAGATTTGCGCAACGAGAAGATTACTTATAAAATACGCGAACATAGCGTACGTAAGCTGCCTTACTTGCTGGTCGTCGGCGACAAGGAGAAGGCAGCCAATGTAGTGGCCGTGCGCGCCCGGGGCAATCAAGACCTCGGTCAAATGTCCCTCGATGAGATTGTCGAGCGCTGGCAAGCTGAAGTTACTTCACGCGCCGGCACGGCCTGATTTTTACTTTTTACGGAGACTTGAACCATCGCTCAGGAAAAGAAGCTGCGCATTAACGGCGAAATTAGCGTGCCGGAACTGCGCCTGACAGGAGAAGACGGCGAGCAGCTGGGTATCGTGACCCTGCGCGCTGCATTGGAAATGGCGGAAGAAGCTGGCGTCGATCTGGTTGAGATCGCGCCCATGGCAAAGCCGCCCGTGTGTCGCTTGATGGATTACGGCAAGTACAAGTACGAAGAAGCCAAGCGCGCCCACGAAGCCAAGCAAAAGCAAAAGCAGATTCAGGTCAAGGAAGTCAAGCTGCGTCCGGGTACGGACGAAAACGACTACCAGATCAAGCTGCGTAACCTCATCAAGTTCCTGAACGAAGGTGACAAGGCCAAGGTGACCCTGCGGTTCCGTGGGCGCGAAATGGCGCACCAGGAGTTCGGCATGCGTCAGCTGGAGCGCATCAAGTCCGATCTGGAAGAAATCGCCCAGGTCGAGCAGATGCCCAAGATGGAAGGTCGGCAGATGATCATGGTCATCGCCCCCAAGAAGAAGCACTAAAAGCCTCAGGCTGCAGGGTTTCTGATTGCCGGAGATCTGCAGAAAGCCCATGCTTCTGCAGATCCATGGATTCCCAGGTTGTTTTTACGGATTCGGCCGCCTTTGCGGGCGGCAGAAACTGGCAGGTTTTTGCCTGTCGGGACAAGTGGTGACAGGTTGTTGAAGCGTTTCCGAAAGTCGGAAGCCACCTGGTCCCATGATATAAACGGAGTACTTCATGCCCAAGATGAAGACCAAGAGCGGCGCCGCTAAGCGGTTCAAGATCCGCTCGAGTGGTAGCATCAAGCGTTCTCAGGCTTTCAAGCGCCACATCCTGACCAAGAAGACGACCAAGAGCAAGCGCCAGCTGCGCGGCATGACTGCTGTGCACGCTTCGGACGAAAAGTCCATCCGCGCCATGATGCCCTACGCCTGATCGAGTTAGGAGAAAGCAATGCCCCGAGTTAAACGCGGTGTAACCGCACGTGCACGTCACAAAAAAGTCCTCGACCAAGCCAAGGGTTACCGTGGCCGTCGCAAGAACGTATACCGGATCGCCAAGCAGGCGGTGATGAAGGCCGGGCAATATGCCTACCGTGACCGTCGTCAACGCAAGCGTCAGTTCCGTGCTCTGTGGATCGCCCGTATCAACGCCGCTGCCCGCGAAGTTGGTCTGACCTACAGCCGCTTCATGAACGGCCTGAAGAAGGCTTCCATCGAAGTGGACCGTAAGGTTCTGGCCGACCTGGCCGTGTTTGACAAGCCCGCTTTTGCGGCGCTCGCCGAGCAAGCCAAGGCCAAGCTGGCTGCGTAAGTTTCCGCAGCGAAAAAAAAGGAGGCCTAGCCTCCTTTTTTTTGTCCTGAACCCGGGATAAGACATCAAAAATGGATCAACTCGATCAACTCGTCGCGCAGGCTGGCATCGACTTTGCCGCTGCAGCCGACGGTGCCGCCCTCGAAACTGCCAAGGCCCGCTATCTGGGCAAGGGTGGTTCCATCACCGAACTGCTGAAAGGCCTGGGCAAGCTGGGTGCGGATGCCCGCAAGGCTGCCGGCGCAGAAATCAACAAGGCCAAGACCGCCATTGAAGCCCAGCTCAATGCCCGTCGCGATGCCCTGCAACAGGCCGCCCTCGAAGCCCAGCTCGCCGCTGAAGCTCTGGATGTGACCCTGCCTGGACGTGGTGCGTCCACTGGCGGTCTGCACCCGGTCGTGCGCACCCTGGAGCGCGTGGAGCAACTGTTCCGCTCCATCGGCTTTGATGTGGCTGAAGGCCCCGAGATCGAGACCGATTTCTACAATTTCACTGCATTGAACACCCCGGCCAATCATCCGGCCCGTTCGATGCACGACACCTTCTATCTGGAAAACGGCGAGGGCGTGCTGCTGCGCACCCACACCAGCCCGGTCCAGATCCGCGCCATGCAGGCCCACGTGGAAGCCTACAAGGATCGCCCCGCCATGCCCGAGCTGCGCGTGATTGCGCCGGGCCGGGTGTATCGGGTGGATTCCGACGCGACCCACTCCCCCATGTTCCATCAGGTCGAAGGCCTGTGGGTGGGCGAGAGCGTGAGTTTTGCCGACCTGAAGGGCGTGGTGGCCGACTTCCTGCGCAGCTTCTTTGAAAGTGACGACCTGCAGGTGCGCTTCCGCCCCTCCTTCTTCCCGTTCACCGAACCCTCCGCCGAGATCGACGTGGCCTTCATGAGCGGTGCCCTGAAGGGCCGCTGGCTCGAAATCGCCGGTTGCGGGATGGTGCACCCCAATGTGCTGCGTTACGGCGGCTTCGACCCCGAGCGTTACACCGGCTTTGCCTTCGGCATGGGCCCGGACCGACTGACCATGCTGCGGTATGGCGTCAATGACCTTCGCCTGTTCTTTGAAGGCGATCTCCGTTTCCTCGGTCAATTCAGGTAAGCCTAGCCATGCAATTCTCTGAACTCTGGTTGCGCAGCTTCGTCAATCCGGCCCTCGATACCGATGCGCTGGGGCACTTGCTCACCATGGCGGGGCTGGAAGTGGAAGAACAGGACGCCGTTGCCGGCGCCTTCTCCAAGATTGTGGTGGCCCAGATCGTTGAGGCCGAAAAACACCCCAACGCCGACAAGCTGCGCGTCTGCAAGGTGGATGCCGGCCAGGGCGAGCTGCTCCAGATCGTCTGTGGCGCGCCCAATGCCGCCGCTGGGATCAAGATCCCCTGCGCCCTGGTGGGTGCCGTGCTGCCGGGCAACTTTGCCATCAAGGCGGCCAAGCTGCGCAGCGTTGAATCCTTCGGCATGCTGTGTTCCGCCAAGGAACTGGGCATCTCCGAAGAGAGCAGCGGCCTCCTGGTGCTGCCCGCCGATGCCCCCGTGGGCACCGATCTGCGCGAGTACCTGGCCCTCGACGACACCCTGTTCACCATCAAGCTCACCCCCAACCGGGCGGATTGCCTCTCCCTGACCGGCATTGCCCGGGAAGTGGCGGCCCTCACCTCCAGCCCCCTGAGCCTGGTGGATGCGCCTGCCGTCGCAGCCACCCATGCGGAAACCCGCGCCGTGGTGCTGGATGCACCTGCCGCCTGCCCGCGCTACGCAGGGCGGATCATCAAGGGTGTGAACGCCAAGGCGGCTACCCCCGACTGGATGGTTCAGCGCTTGGCCCGCAGCGGCATTCGTTCCATCAGCGCCCTGGTGGACGTGACCAACTACGTGCTCCTGGAGCTGGGCCAGCCCCTCCACGCCTTCGACAACGCCCGCCTGCAAGGGGCTGTGCATGTCCGTTATCCCCAGCCGGGCGAAACCCTGCTGCTGCTCAACGGCCAGACCATCACCCCGGCAGCCGACACCCTGCTGATCGCCGACGAGGCCCGTCCCCTGGCCCTGGCCGGTGTGATGGGCGGTGAAGAAAGCGGCATCACCCTGGACACCACCGAGCTGTTCCTGGAGAGTGCCTTCTTCGCTCCGGACGCCATCGCTGGCCGTGCCCGGGCCTATGGCTTCTCTTCTGATGCCTCTTACCGCTTCGAGCGGGGCGTGGACTTCAATCTGGCGCCCCAGGCCCTGGAGCGCGCCACCCGTCTGATCCTCGACATCTGCGGCGGCGAAGCCGGCCCGGTGGTGGAAGCCCTCCAGGCCGACGCCCTGCCGGTGCGTGCCCCCATCCGCCTGCGCGCTGCGCGGGTGCGCCGGGTGCTGGGCATCGAACTCACCGCCGATCATGTGGCGGAGATGTTCGAGCGCCAGAGCCTGAGCGTGGTGCGGGAAGGGGATGACTTTGTCGTCACGCCCCCGTCCTACCGCTTCGACATCGAGATCGAAGAAGACCTGATCGAAGAAATCGCCCGTCTGCACGGCTACGACAACATCCCGGTGAACCCGCCCAAGGGCCCCATCACCATGCTGCCGCGCCCCGAAGCCCGGCGCGATGCGATGGCAGTGCGCCGTTTGGTGGCCGGTCGCGAGTTCCAGGAAGTCATCAACTTCGCCTTTGTCGAAGAGGCCTGGGAGAAGGATTTTGCCGGCAGCGCCAACCCGGTGCGCCTGGCCAATCCCATCGCCAGCCAGATGAGCGTGATGCGCTCCACCCTGATCGGCGGTCTGGTGTCCAATGTGGTGACCAATCGCAAGCGTCAGACTAACCGGGTGCGTGTGTTTGAAATTGGCCGTTGCTTCAGCCATGCCACCGACGAACAGCCCGTGGCCGGTTACTACCAGCCCCTGCGCATCGCTGCGCTGGCCGCTGGTTTTGCCAAGCCCGAGCAATGGGGCGAGGCCAACCGGCTGGTGGACTTCTACGACCTCAAGGCCGATCTGGAAGCCCTGCTGCTGCCCCGCGTGGCCCGTTTCGAGCGCGTCAGCCACCCGGCCCTGCACCCGGGCCGTGCCGCCAAGGTGATCCTGGATGGCCGTGAGATTGGCGTGATCGGCGAGCTGCACCCGGTCTGGGTCCAGCGCTACGAGCTGGGTACCGTGCCGGTGGTATTCGAACTCGAACTGGATGCACTCCTCGAAACCCGCACCCCGGCTTATCGCGAAGTCTCCCGCTTCCCGGCGGTGACCCGCGATCTGGCGCTGGTGGTGGAGCAGGGCGTGGCTGCGGCCAGCCTGCAAGAAGGCCTCCAGGCCGTGGCGCCGGGCATCGTCCAGCGTATCGAGCTGTTCGACCAGTATCAGGGCAAGGGCATCGAGCCCAACCGTAAAAGCCTTGCTTTCCGGGTAGTGATGCAAGAAACTCAGCGCACCCTGGAAGAGGCCGAAGTGGAAGCCGCCATGGCAACCCTGACCCGTCATGCCGAAGAAAATCTCGGCGCAAAACTGCGAGCTTGATCCTGAATGGGTATGACATTGACCAAGGCTGAACTGGCCGACATGCTGTTTGAACAGGTCGGCCTCAACAAGCGCGAAGCCAAGGATATGGTGTAGAGCTTCTTTGAAGAAATCCGCCTGGCCCTGGAACGGGGCGACTGCGTCAAGCTGTCCGGCTTCGGCAACTTCCAGCTGCGCGAAAAACCGCAACGTCCCGGTCGCAATCCCAAGACCGGGGAAGAAATCCCGATTACGGCCCGGCGAGTGGTGACCTTCCACGCGAGCCAGAAGCTGAAGGCCAATGTGGAGCAGCTGAGCGATGTCGCAAACGCCAAGTGATGCACTGAACCCCGGCGACGCCGGCTCCGGGGCCTTGCCCCCGATTCCGGCCAAGCGGTATTTCACGGTCGATGAAGTGGCCGCCCTGTGTGGCGTCAAGCCCCACGTGCTGCGCCACTGGGAGCAGGAATTCACCCAGCTGCGCAGCCTCTCGCGCGGCGGGGGCCGGAGTCTCCAGCGTCGCTACTATCAGCATCACGAAGTCCTGCTGATCCGCAGCATCCGCCAGATGCTCTACCAGGAAGGGGCAAGCATCGCCAGCGTGCATGGGCGCCTCGAATACCTGGCAGTGCGTCAGGCCGAAGATGTCCAGGCCGCCCTCGAACTGCGCAAGGAAATGGTGCAGGTCAAGCGCGAGCTGCAAGACATCCTGCGCGAGCTGCAGGGCTGAAAGCCTTAAGCCTAAAGCCTAAAGCCTTAAGTCTAAATTTTCTAAATTCTAAATCTTGACTGAAGCGGCCCGGGCCGGGCCTGCTTCATGCGTAATCAACGGGCAGCAGATTCCGGTCTGACTGCCCGTCCTTTTAATCCGGGCTGCCTGCCGTGGGCCCCCGTCTGACGAGTTTTCCCCATGACCTACTGTGTCAGCATGCTGCTGGACGCCGGGATGGTGTTCCTCTCCGATTCCCGGACCAATGCCGGCGTTGATCACATCAACACCTTCCGCAAGATGAGCGTTTTCGAGCGGCCCGGCGAGCGGGTGATGGTGCTGATGAGTTCCGGCAACCTGGCCATTACTCAGCAACTGGTTTCCATCCTGCGCGAAGCCATGGCCGCCCAGGATGGGCGCGACAGCCTGTGGTCGGTGCCCAACATGTTCGAGGCCGCCCGTCATGTGGGCGAAACCCTGCGCGAAGTGCACAGCCGGGACGCAGAGGCCCTGGGCAAGTTCGGCATCGACTTCACTTGTGCGCTGATTCTCGGGGGCCAGATCGGCAAGGAGCCGCCGCGCCTGTTCCACATCTACGCCGCTGGCAACTTCATCGAAGCCACCCCGGATACTCCGTACT
>JAJTBM010000554.1 GCA_021286885.1 Rhodocyclales bacterium | reverse complement strand
GGTGTAACGCTTGCCCTTCAGGATGCCGAACATGGCGGCCATCAGGGGGAGTACCTTGAGGGTCATCCAGGAGCCGCCCGGACGCAGGGGGGCGATCACGGTTTCCCAGGCAAGGCACAGGGCGATCAGGGCAAACAGCAAAATGCTGGCGAGCAGGGATAGGGTTTTGGGTTTCATCGGGCGAGTTTGAGGGCGGTTTCTGCCAGCCGCTTGCCCAGGGCAATGGCGAGGCGTTTTTCTTCTTCGGTGGGTTGGGTGCGTTCGTCCTTGCCGCTCACGTGGGTGGCGCCATAGGGCGATCCGCCGCTGGTGCTGCGGGTCAGGTCTGGCTCCGAAAAGGGCAGGCCGACGATCAGCATGCCGTGGTGCAGGAGCGGAATCATCATCGAGAGCAGAGTGCTTTCCTGGCCGCCGTGCATGCTCGCCGATGAGGTGAACACGCAGGCGGGCTTGCCCGCCAGGGCTCCGGCCAGCCAGGGGCCAGCACTGCCGTCGATGAAATACTTGAGGGCGGCCGCCATGTTGCCGAAGCGACTCGGGCTGCCCAGGGCGAGGCCGATGCACTCTTCCAGGTCGCGCATTTCGGCATAGGGCGGGCCGTCGGCGGGGATGTCGGGCTCACCTGCTTCGCAGACGGTGGACACCCGGGGAACGGTGCGCAGGCGTGCACTCACGCCCGGGACTGAATCAATGCCCCGGGCAATCAGGTCGGCCAAGGCCCGTACCGATCCCCGGTGGCTGTAGTAGAGAACGAGAATTTCCTGCATGGATCAAGCCTGTGGGTTGGAAGGGCATTATACGTAAATGAACTCGCGCACTGATTTGCAACATGGCCCCGCGTGGCAACACCGGCTCAGGCATTGGGCCCAGGTGCTGACCTATCTGGCGCGGGCGGTGGTGCTGCGCTTTCGGGAGGGACGTTGCCTCCAGGTGGCCGGGAGTCTCACTTTCACCACCCTGCTGGCCCTGGTGCCGCTGGTGACGCTGGTGGCGGTGGTGTTCAGCCGCTTGCCCCAGTCGGTGCGGTTTGGCGAGGTCTTGCGCGGCTTCCTGCTTGAAAACCTGCTGCCCGACCGGGCCGGGCGGGTGATTGCGGGGTATGCGCTGCAATTCAGCCAGAAGGCCACCAATCTCACCATTGTGGGGGTGGTGATGCTGGTGCTCACGGCCATCATGCTGATGAATACCATCGATCAGGTCATCAACCAGATCTGGCAGATCCGCAGCCGGCGCCCCTGGGCGACCCGGCTGGCGGGGTATTGGGTGGCCCTCAGCCTGGGGCCAGTGTTGCTGGCGGGGGCCGTGCTGGCCGCATCGGCGGTGATCGGCCTGTCGCTGGATCTGATGAACGAGCCGCCCTGGCTGGAATTGGTGGCCCTGCAGTTGCTGCCGGTGGGCATTCTGACGGGGGTGTTTGCCACCTTGTACTACGCGGTGCCCCACTGCACGGTGCATTTTCGGGATGCGGCGTGCGCGGGCTTTCTGGCGGCCCTGGGCTTTGTGGTGATGCAGCGGCTGTTTGGTTTCTATCTGGCCAGTTTTCCGGGCTACACCCTGATTTACGGGGCCTTTGCTGCGGTGCCGATCTTTCTGGTGTGGCTTTATTTGTCGTGGTCGGTGGTGCTGCTCGGTGCGGTGCTTGCGGCGGTGTTGCCCGAGCGTTCCCTGGCGGGGCGCCCCTTGGCCCAGGTGCCGGGGCGGCGTATGTATCTGGCTTTGCTGGTGGCCGCTGCGCTGGTGCAGGCCCAGCGGGAAGGGCACTGGCGCGGGGTGGGGCAGTTGGCCCGATTCGCCCGGGTGGGTCACGAGGAGGTGCGCCAGGTGCTCCAGGTGTGTGAGCAAGCGGGATTGGTGGTGCGCCGCCAGCAAGGGGGCTGGTTACTGGTGCGCGCCGCAACAGAGGTTTCCTTGCAGGAGTGGGTGCGCCTGTTTG
>JAJTBM010000553.1 GCA_021286885.1 Rhodocyclales bacterium | reverse complement strand
GAAGGAGGAGGTTTCCGTCTGCAGGGGGTCGATCACCACCATGTACTTGAGCTTGGCCAGGCCCTCGCGCACCTTGCCCGAAGAGGCGGCGGCGGCGATCACGTTGAAGCCCTGGATGAGGTAGCCGTTGGCCTTGCCCTTGGCCATCTGCTCGACGAAGGCCATCACGTCGTAGCTGCGGTCCCACTTGGGCAGCCAGTGGTAGCCCCACTCGTTCTCGGCGGTGGCATGCTCGCCCCACATGCCCTTGAGGAAGCTGACCATGAACTTGGGGGTGTTCTTCCAGAAGTTGATCTGCTTGTCCACCAGGGTCTTGGGGGTGCGCTGCTCCAGGTAGGTCTTCAGGGATTCCTGATTCTCGTTGGGCAGGGTCAGGTAGCCGGGCAGCATGGTGGTGAGCACGCCCAGGTCGGTGAAGCCCTGGACGTTGGAGTGGCCGCGCAGGGCGTTGATGCCGCCGCCGGGCATGCCGATGTTGCCCAGCAGCAGTTGCACGATGGCCGAGGCGCGGATGATCTGGGAGCCGCCCACGTGATGGGTCCAGCCCAGGGCGTAGAGGATGCTGGTGGTCTTGTCGGGCGCCGAGGTGGCAGCCAGCTTCTCGCAGACGTGCAGGAAGTCTTCCTTGGGGGTGCCGCAGATGCTGCTGACCATCTCCGGCGTGTAGCGCTCCACGTGCTTCTTGAGCAGGTTGAAGACGCAGCGCGGATGCTGCAGGGTGTCGTCGCGCAGGGCATAACCGTCGGCGCCCAGCTCGTAGGCCCAGGAGGAGCGGTCATAGCTGCGCTTCTCGGCGTCGTAGCCGCTGAACAGGCCTTCCTCGAAGCTGAAATCCTCGCGCACGATCAGGGGTGCGTTAGTGTAGGCCTTGACGTACTCGTGCTGGATCTTGTCGTTGCCCAGCAGGTAGTTGGCGATGCCGAGCAGGAAGGCGGCATCGGCGCCGGCCCGGATCGGGGCGTAGAAGTCGGCCACGGCGGCGCTGCGGTTGAAGCGGGGGTCCACCACCATCATGTAGGCGTTGTTCTTGATCTTGGCTTCCACGGCCCACTTGAACCCCACCGGGTGGGCTTCGGCGGGGTTGCCGCCCATCACCAGGATCACGTTGGCGTTCTTGATATCCACCCAGTTGTTGGTCATGGCACCGCGCCCGAAGGAGGGCGCCAGGCCGGCCACGGAGGGGCCATGGCAGAGGCGGGCCTGGTTTTCCAGGTGCACCATGCCCAGGGCCCGGGCGAACTTCACGTCGAGGATGCCGGTCTCGTTGCTGGCGGCGGAGGAGCCCAACATGCCGGTGGTGGTCCAGCGGTTCACCAGCTGGCCCTTCTCGTTCTTCTCGATGAAGTTGGCGTCCCGGTCATCCTTCATCAGCCGGGCGATGCGCTCGATGGCCTCGTCCCAGGAGATGCGCTTCCATTCATTGCTGCCGGCTTCCCGCACCTCGGGATACTTGAGGCGCTGGGGACTATGGATGTAGTCGATCAGGCCCGAGCCCTTGGGGCAGAGGGAGCCGCGGCTGACCGGATGGTCCGGGTCCCCCTCGATGTGGAAAATCTTCTTCGTGGCGTTCTTGGCGCCATCGCCCAGGCTGTACATCAGAATGCCGCAGCCCACGGAACAATAGGTGCAATTGTTGCGGGTCTCGGTGGCGCGGCTGAGCTTGTACTGGCGGACATCGGCCAGCGCCGTGCCGGGCGCGTAACCCAGGACAGCCAGGCTGGAAGCAGAAAGACCTGCGGCCGAGACCTTGAAAAACTGCCGTCTAGTGACTTGCATGAAACCTCCCTTATGTGCGGAACCTGCCGGGATTCCTGTTGCCCCTCGGGGGCCGTGGAAAGCCCCTTTCTCCCCGGCTTGAGCCGCCCTACAGGCAGGTTCCATGCCACGGGCTGAATCCTTGTTGCTGCAAGGGATATTCCCGCCAACCCCGGTTCCGACCG